>JANMVY010000025.1:0-2834 GCA_031393535.1 Actinomycetes bacterium
GACCCTTGAACGTCCTGCCGCGCAGCGTCAGGGTCGGTCGTATGGAGAACTTGCGCATCGTCGTTCATCCGATCTCGCAAGGCGCTCCCGGGGTCTCGCAATCACCTGTACCCGATGTCACTGCCCACGAAACGTGAGGCCACCGGCCGGTGTCGGCCGTCGTGAGGTTTCGGCAGGGCGCCGAAGTGGTATCGATCTGGATGTTCGTACCGCGGCCGAGAGGGCACACCATGTCAAGCGAAGAACTTCATGCTCCGAGGGAACGGCTCACCGCGTTGACCTACGCGACCCATCAAGCGATCGTCTCGTTGATGGAGGAACTGCAGGCGGTCGACTGGTACGGCCAACGTGCCGATGATTGCGCCGACGCTGAACTCAAGGCCGTCCTCATCCACAACAAGGACGACGAGATGGAGCACGCGGCGATGCTCATCGAATGGTTGCGCCGGAATGTTCCGGAGTTCGCGACGCAGCTGACCAAGTTCCTCGGGGTCGACGGTTCCATCGCCTGATCGGCCGACCCGACTTCCACCCCCGACCCGTGGTCGCGTTCACGCGGCTCATTGTGCGACACCCCGCCGTCGTTCGGGGCGGCCCTCGGCGCAGTGGCGGGTGGTCTTGGGAGGCTTGCGGGGTGAGAGCCCGCCGACCGGCACCGTCACGTTCCTGTTCACCGATATTGAGGGTTCGACGCGTCGGTGGCAGTGAGCGGGAGGCGATGCGGGCCCTGTTGGTGGAGCATGACGCGATCCTGCGCGACGTGATCGACAAGGACAGGGGTCATTTGTTCAAGCACACCGGTGGGCGCTGTTGCGCTGACGCATCGCCTGCTGGCCGGCAAAGGTGCTGAGGTGAAGCGCCTTCGTCGTCCGCCAACGTCTCCAGTCGAGCCTTCAGCGTTCGCGGGCTTCCGATTCCCGCCAGAAGTGATCATGTTGGCGGTCCGGTGGTATCTCCGCTTCGGCCTGTCATACCGCGACCTCGAGGAACTCCTCGCGGAGCGTGGCATCGACGTCGATCACGTCACCTTGTTCCGGTGGGTGCAACGCTTCACGCCGCTGCTCATCGACGCAGCCCGACCATGCCGCCACGCGGTCGGCTCGCGGTGGTTCGTCGATGAGACCTACGTAAGGTCGCCGGCGTGTGGCCGCTACGTCTACCGAGCGGTCGACGAACACGGCCAGGCCATCGACGTGCTCGTTTCCCGCCGCCGCGACATCGCCGCGGCCCGCGGTTTCTCGCGTCTGCGCTCGCCGCGCACAACGAACCGGATGAGGTCATCACCGATCGGGCCGCGACGCTGGCTCACGTCATCGCAGAGCTGATCCCCGACGCGGGGCACAATACCGAGCAGTACGCCAACAACCGAATCGAATGCGACCACGGACGGTTGAGGACGCGACTGCGGCCGATGCGCGGACTCAAGACCGACCGCACGGCCAGCGTCATCATCCGCGGCCACGCGTTCGTGCAGAACATCCGACGAAGCCACTACGAACTCGGCTGGGAAGCACGACACGATCAGCTCCGCATCGCTGCCGCATTCTACGAACTGACCCCAACGATCTGAATCACGTCCGGGATCGGGTCGTCGACGACCGCGATTGAGCAACGCAACGGCGCCTGGCGATGACCATCGACGAGGTCACCGACTTCGCGCTGGAGTCGCTGCGATGAGAGTTCCACCACTCCGATGTGCATGCATTTTTGGTAGTATGAATCGCATGCAGAGTACCAGCGTGAGGGTTGACGTTGCGACCCACGAGGAGATCAAGCGCCTCGCGAGCGACATGGGCGCGACGGTTGGTGAGACGGTCGCATTGGCGGTGCGGCGGCTTCGTCAGGAACGGATGGGTCAGGAGTTGAGCGGTCGCCTTCGTGATGATGAATCGGCCTGGCTCGATGCTGAACTCGGGTGACGTCGTGGCGCTTGATCTGGGAGTTCCGGTGGGGCGCGAGGCCGGGTTCGCGCATCCGGTAATGGTGGTCACCGCGCAGCGGATCCTTGACGGGGCACCGTCGGTGATCCAGGTCGTGCCACTCACCTCGACGGTGCGGCCGTTTCGCTCGGAGGTGGCGATAGATGCGGACGGCTCGAATGGGCTCGACGTCCGATCTGCGGCGCAGTGCCAGCACGTCCGCGCGGTTTCGACCGGTCGGGTCAAAGGTGTCCGAGGAAATGTGGGACCGATCGTGTTGAGCCAGGTCCGCGAGGCATTGGCATTGATCTTCGATCTGCCCGCGTAGCGAGCCACGGTCGGGCGTCCTGAGCGGGCCGATCGGCGGTCGTGGGAGGCAGGGTCAACGATGCGGCGCGCGGTCTGCACGCCCTTGGCACCTACGGGTACGTGCACCGCACCCGCGAGTGGCGGCAATGGCAGGTCGCGCTGCGAGCCGAACCGGGCCTCAAGCCGCATCGGCGGACCCGCGCGCTCACACTGGCCGCGCGCGCCGAGTCGCTCGTCGGTGATGAGTTCGCCGCCGAGCGCTATGCGACGGAGGCGATCGCGCTCTCGGACGCCGCGGGGATCGATCCACCCTGGGGCGCGATCGAGACCAAGCTCGTTGTGTCGGGAGATCTGCGGCAAGACGCCGCCGAGTATCGCCGGTGGTGGGAGCGTGGGCGTCAGGGGGCCGAGGCGAGCGGTCAGCGGTACCTGCAGCTCCTCGTCGATGCCGCACGGGGGATCATGCTCGAGGCATGGGACCTCGCCGAGTTGGTCGCGCACTACGAGCGAGTCCGCGTCGAGATCCGCCCTACGGCGACGCCCTGCTCGAAGCGGTGACCACTATGTCCATGGCCTGGGTTGTCGATGAAGCGGGAGACCTGGAGC
>JANMVY010000214.1:0-1762 GCA_031393535.1 Actinomycetes bacterium
GACGAAGGACGGCGAGCTCGCGGCGTGGCTGGGCGACACGAGGGTGATCGGGGCGTCCACCACCGAGGCCGGCGTGTTGACCGGTGACGGCGAGGTGCGGCACACCGCGACCGCGCCGACTGCGTTCTACTTCGGTGAACGAGACGGCACACCATCGTCGCGGGTCGCGCGCCTCGCCACCGCGTTCTCGCACGCGAACCTCGCGGCGCGCGAAACCGATGTGATCGAGCAGGTCGAGTGGGAGAAGCTGCTCCAGATCTCGGCTGTCGCCGGGTTCTGCGCGTCGACGATCGGGTTCCTTCCCGACGTCACCTTCGGGCACGCCATCGCCCGCCGGTCAGGTGCGGAGCACTACGTGCAACTCGTCACCGAGCTGCTCGCGGTGTATCGCGCGCTCGGCTACGAGCCGCGCGACTTCTTCGCGCCCTTCGCGACGTTCCGGCGCGCCGCGTCGCTCGGGTTCGCGCACGCCGTCGACGATGCGCTCGCGCTCGGCGCCGACATGGTTGCGCGCGGCATCGGCGGCCGCCCCTCGTTGCACGAGGACCTCGTGCGCGCCAAGCCGACCGAGGTCGACGACTGCCTGGGTGCATACCTGCGCGCCGCCGATCGGCTCGGGGTCGACGTACCCACCGTGCGCGCCGCGTACCGGGTGATCGGCACGCTCGAATCGCTCACGAAGGAGTTCCCGCGTTGAGCTTCACGCCCACACCCGAAGCGTTGCTGCCACCGATGGATCCGCGGCTCGAGGTGGTGCTGCTCGCTCGGGCGTTGTGGCGCGAGGGCTACGACGACCACCTCGCGGGCCACATCACGATCCTGCAACCCGACGGATCGCTCCTCACCAACCCGTGGTTCCTCCTGTGGGACGAATTCGGAGTCGACGACGTCGTACGCATCGACCGGACCGGCGCGGTGCTCGATGGACGATGGCCACCCGCGCCGGGGGTCAAACTGCACATCGCGCTGCACGAGTTGCGCCCCGACGTGCACGTCGCGATCCACAACCATCCGCGTTTCGCCACGCTGTGGGCGAACGCACGGCGCGTGCCGCCGTGTCTCGATCAGACATCGGGTCTGGGTGGTGGGCGCGTGCGGCTCGTCGACGAGTACAAGGGGACCGTGGCCGACCTCGGCCATGCGCGCACCGCCGCGCAGGCCATGGGTGATGCCGACATCGCGCTGCTCGCGGGTCACGGCCTGTTCGTGCTCGGCGCCGACCTCGCCGAGGCGCATCTGCGAGCCGTCGCCTTCGAGCAGCGCTGCCGGGTGAGCTACCAGGTCGAGTCGTTGGGTGGTGGCGTAGAGCTCGAACCCGCCGTGGCCGACGTGCTCGGTCGGGCGAAGTTCGAAGGATTCTGGGAGGCGATGGCGCGAAGGGAACTACGACTCGATCCGAGCCTGCTCGCCTACGTCACCGCGACCTGACCCCGCGCTCGTCGCGTCCCGCAGCGCGCGCCATACCCGCTCGGGGGTGAGCGGTATGTCGACATGGTCAACGCCGAGGTGCGCCACCGCGTCGCACACGGCGTTTTGGATCGCCGCGACCGCGCCGATGACCCCTGACTCGCCCACGCCCTTCGCCCCGAGCGGGTTCGACGGCGCGGGGGTCTCGGTGAAGATCGTCTCGAACGACGGCAGTTCGGTTGCCGAGGGAATCGTGTAGTCGGCGAGGTTCGTGGTGAGTGGCGTCGCGCGTTCGTCGTAGCGGAACTCCTCGTGGAGCGCCTCGCCCGCCCCCTGCGCAACACCCCCGTGCACC
>JANMVY010000818.1:0-3713 GCA_031393535.1 Actinomycetes bacterium
CAAGGTGCTGCACGATGCCGGGCTCGTATCGGTTCGCGCTGAAGGGAAGTTCCGACTCTTCAAGGCGCGCGCGGAGGGAATGGCCGAGATGTGGAACTTCGTCGATGAAATGTGGACTGATCGCCTCGGTCGGCTGAAGATGGCTGCGGAACGGGCCGAGTGGCCACAACGACAACGCGATCGACTGGCCAACGAACTGTCAAACAACACCGACAACCGCACCGAGGATTCGACCAGAGGAGATCAACCATGACCGACACCGATGCAACCCTGCACACGATCGAACAACGGGTCAGGATCGCCGCCTCGCCCGAGACCGTGTGGTCGTTTTGGACCAACGCGGAGCGATTGTGCCAATGGTGGGGATCGTCAGCCGAGGTCGTGCCCGAACCCGATGGGATCTTTCGCGTGCAGATGTCGGCAGAGGGGCCGGTAATGCGCGGGTCATACATCGAGCTGCAACCGTTCGACCGGCTGGCCTTCAGCTTCGGCTGGGAGAACAACGCGCCAGGAGACCTGCTCGCGCCCGGTTCTACAACGGTCGAAGTCACCCTCAGCGCTGTCGACGGCGACACCGAACTGGTGCTGCGTCACTCGCAGATGCCGCCGACGCATGCTGCCGACCATGCCAAGGGTTGGGCACTCTTTGTTGGAGAACGACTGCCCGCGGCCGCGGGGAGCGTTACGTGATGAGCGTTGATGTCCTCAGCGAGATCACCATCAACCGGCCCATCGCGGTTGTTGCTGCGTACGCCGGCGATCCCGACAACGCGCCGAGCTGGTACGTCAACATCAAGTCGGTCGAATGGAAGACCGAGCCGCCGCTGAGCGTCGGGTCGCAGGTTGCCTTCGTCGCCGAGTTCATGCGCAGACGCCTCGCGTACACCTATGAGTTCGTGGAGCTACTACCGCACTCACGTCTGGTCATGCGGACCACGCAAGGGCCATTTCCGATGGAGACCACCTACACGTGGGAACCAATCGGTACCGACACGACACGCATGACACTACGAAACCGAGGCAACCCCACCGGCTTCTCGAAAATGGCCGCGCCGATCATGAAACAAGCAGTACGCCGAGCCAACCGCAAAGTGTCGACGTTCGCGTAATCCACCGGGGGTGTGTTCGAGTTATCCCTCGGTTGGTTCCGGTTGAGTTCTAGTCGGTGGCGTGTCTTGGCGCCGGTTCGTGGGGTGGTTGGGGTCGGCGGGTGGGTCGGTAGCTGCGGCCGTCGAGGTGGATGGTGTGGGCGGTGTTGATGAGCCGGTCGAGGATGGACTCGGCGACGACGGGGTTCGGGAAGAGCGGATACCAGTCGATGGGTTGACGGTTCGAGGTGAGTATCAGTGACTGGCCGGCGCGTTCGGTGACGAGTTCGTAGATGTCGTCGGCTTGGGCGGTGGTGAGGTCGCGCATGGCGAAGTCGTCGAGGACCAGCACGTCGGGTTTCGCCCAGCGGCGCAGCCTGGCTCCCCAGGTTCGATCGGCGTGGCCGCCGGCGAGATCCGCGAGGAGACGGCTGGTCTTGGTGAACACGGCGGTGTGGCCGTGGCGACACGCGTGATGGGCGAGGGCTTGTGCGAGGTGGGTCTTGCCGACGCCGACGGGTCCGTGCAGGATCACGGCTTGGCCGGCGGTGATGTAGCGGCCCGCGGCGAGGTCTCGGATGTGCGCGGCGGGGATCTTCGGGTTGTACGCGAAGTCGAAGTCCTCGATGGTGGCGAGTTGCTCGAAGCGGGCTTGTCGGATCCGCCGGGTGATCGCGGTGGCGTCACGGCGGGCGATCTCGTCCTCGCAGAGCACTTGGAGGAACTCGAGGTGTCCGAGGTGGCCTGCTTGAGCCTGGCTCAAGCGGGCGTCGAGGGTGTCGAGCATCCCCGACAGGCGCAGAGTCCGAAGGGTTGCCTCGAGCTGATGGGCGCGGGTCATGACGCCACCTCGACATCGGTGCTGTTGACCGCGCCGCCGGCGCCGTTGATCGCGAAGAGGCGAGCGGGCCCGTGGAGATGCGCGGGTGCGACGGGCGGTTCGGGCAGGTTGGTGGTGTCGGTCTCGGTTCTGGCGGCGAGGATGCCTTTGACGGTCCGATAGGTCGGGTCGCCGACCTCGATAGCGCGGCGGCACGCGGCGTTGAGCCGTTCGGCGGGGTGCTTGTCCGCGAGACCGATCACGCCTTGGCATGACCGGAGCCGATGCAGGGCGTTGACCGACATGAGGTCCTCGACCAGGGCGGCGACGTCGGGGCCGAGCTCGCCGGCGCGGCGGCGACACCACACCGGGGTCCGCATGAAGAACGCGGCCTTCTCGGGCGGGTAGTCGGACCAGTCGGTCTGCACCCCTTTGGTCACCCGACGGTGGGTTTTGATGACGTCAGGACCGACGAACGCCTCAACGAAACCGGGGGTGCGGCGTGCTTCGACGTGTTGGCCGATGTGGCGCCATGGCACCGAGTAGAGGGCGCCGCCGACGTTGATGTGGCAGTCCGTGCCGACCTTGGGTCGCGACCACGTCGCCGCCTCGAAACGCTGACGGGGCAGCGCCAACAGGGCGGGCTGTTCGACGGCTGCGAACACCGCAGCAGGGGCGGCGCCGTCGAGGCTGCGATGGCGTCGCTGCCCGGCGACCTCGCCACACCAGGTCACCGCCGCGGCTTGCATCTGTTCGAGGCTGGCCCACTCGCGGCCGCGAAAGAAGCTCTCGCGGATGTAGCTCATAGGGCGTTCGACGCGGGGCTTGTCCTTGGGCTTGATCGCCCGGGCCGGGTCGACGAGACAGCCGTAGTGCTCGGCCAACTCCACGTACCCGCGGTTGAGCTTCGGGTCATACAGATCCGCTTTGATCGTCCCGGTCTTCAAGTTGTCCGGAACGAGCCGGGCGGGGACCCCGCCGAAGAACTCGAACGCGGCGACGTGCGCCTCGATCCAGGTCGCCTGGTCCATCGCGAGCACCGGCCGGATGAACATGTGCCGGCACATCGCGAGGACCATCACGAACACGTTCAACTTGCGGCTGCGGCCCGACGCCGGGTCGGGCCACAAGGCGAGATACCCGTAATCGATCTGGGCTTCGCTGCCCGGCTCGACATCGGGGCGCAGCACCGTCGCGTCATCCGCGGAGACCTCGTCGCCGAACTCGAGCCACACGTAACGCCGGAAGCTCGTCACGCTCACCGTGAGCCCGTGCTCATCGCGAAGGCGTTGCCACACCGTCGTTGCCTTGTTCGTCTTGAGCATCGCCGCGATCCGGTCGCGATGGACGTTGATGTCCCCGAACGTGAGGCTCCGCGCTTTCGCGTCGAGCAGTTCGGGGAACCAGCCCCGAACCAACTCGGTCCACTCGGCCCGACTCAACGGCGGGCCGCCCGGAACCAGGCCGGCCGCTTCGGCCGGGGCGACGTACTTGCGGACCGTCCCACGGTCTACCCCGACGCTCGACGCGACCACCGCCTTCGGTCGCCCGGCGTGCCAGTGCTGCAAAATCTCTACAACGTCGATCATCTCGAACGTTCTCCTTGCCATGTTCGCTCCCAGCTCGCCGGTTGACGAGCCAGGTCCTACGAGGACAAGGAACCAAACCCAGGGATGCACCACCGGCCGTCGCCACCCAACCACCGCTGCATAACGTGAACGCGCCGCGGAGGATTACGTGAACGCCCGCCGCTGGATTACTTGAACGCACCACCCACCACGCGGTGGATTACTTGAACGCCGACA
>JANMVY010000314.1:0-2536 GCA_031393535.1 Actinomycetes bacterium
CGACGGGGCTCGCCGCGATCGCCGCGCGGCGATCGCATGGGGTGCTCACGATCATGCGGCCGTCGGGCTCGAAGGTCTGCCAGAGGGCGAGGACGCCACTCGCCGCGCGTACGGCCACCGAACCGGGCGCCGGCGCCACGAAGGCCTTGGCGGTGGTCGTGGTCGTCGATGTCGATGTGGTGACGCTGTCGCGGGCCGAAGTGGCGGCATCGGCCCGATCGGTCGCCGGCGCGGGCCGGGCGACCGTCACGAGCGGCGCGTCGGTGAGGACCGGGCCGCGGCTCGGCGCGCAGGCTGGGGCCCCGAGCGCGAGCGCGAGCAGCACCGCGGGCCATGACGGGCGTCGTCCGGGAGTCACGTCACCAGTGTGCCTTGGCTAATGTCGAGCGTTGTGACCACGAACCGGGCCGAGTCGTACTCGTTGCTGCCACCGCACCGAGCCGAGCGATGGATGCGGGTGGGAACCGGTCCGACGACGTACTACCTGGCGCTGCTCGGGCTGATCGTCGAGGAGGTACGCCTCGACTACTGCCGCATGCGCATGCCGTGGCGTACCGAGATCAGCCAACCCTTCGGCGTCGCGCACGGTGGGGCTCTCGCGTCACTGCTCGATTCGGTCGTCGTGCCCGCGATCGGCGGCGGCTATGACGAACCTGTGGGTTTCGCCACGATCGACATGAGCGTGCAGTTCCTCGGTGCGTTGCGCGACGAGGACGCGGTGGCCGAGGGCTGGCTCAGCCGGCGCGGGTCGTCCATCGCGTTCTGCGAGGCCGAGGTGCGCGGCGCACGCTCCGACCGCGTCGTCGCGAAGGGAATGCTCACGTACAAGGTCTCGAAGGTGAAGGCGAAGACCGAGGTGGGCCAGTGATCACGCGAACGCTGTCCGAGGCCGAGTCGAAGTCGTTGCTCGCGGCGTACGGCCTGCCGTTCGCGACCGAGGTCGTGGTGCCCGCTGCGCTCGACGCGGCCGCCGCCGCCGATCGGCTCGGTTACCCGGTGGTGGTCAAGCTGAACGGCGCGCGCATCTCGCACAAGACCGAGCGCGGGCTCGTGCGTTTGGGCTTGCGCGACCGCGACGCAGTGCTCGATGCCGCGTCAGCGCTGCTCGCTGCGGCGCGCCCGGACGACGGCGACGTCTCGTTGCTCGTGGCACAGCAGGTGCGCGGCGCACGTGAGCTCATCGTCGGCGTCGTACGCGACCTGCAGTTCGGTCCGGCGGTCATGTTGGGCCTCGGCGGCGTGCTGGCCGAGGTCATCGGTGATGTCGCGTTCCGGCTCGCACCGCTCACCCGACTCGACGCCGACGAGCTCGTCGACGACCTCGCTGCACAACGGGTTCTCGGACCGTTCCGCGGCGAGCCGGCAATCGACCGCGACGCGTTGGCTGCGGTGCTGCTCGGTCTCTCGCGGCTCGCCGTCGAGCGCGCCGACATCGCATCGGTCGACATCAACCCGCTCATCGTGTGCGATGGACTCCCGATCGCGGTCGATGCGTTGGTGGAGTTGCGCGTGGTCGAACAGGGGAGCGCGCGATGAGTGCACGACACGACGATCGGTTCCGCGCGCTGTTCGAACCCCGTGGCGTGTTGGTCGCGGGCGCGTCGAGTCATCCGGCGAAGTTCGGATTCGTCGCGTTGCACAACATCCTCGCCAGCGGGTACACCGGCAACGTCTACGCCACGAACCTGCAAGGTGAGACCGTGCTCGGTATCGCGACGCTCCGCAGCATCGACGAACTCCCCGCGGGCGTGGTCGACCTCGTCGTGGCGTGCACGCCGGCGGCCACCAACGCAGCGCTGTTGCGCGCGTGCGCGGCGAAAGGCATCACCGCGGTGTTCGTGGTCTCTGGCGGATACGCCGAGGCGGGGCCCGAAGGCGCTGACGCGCAACGCGAGCTGGTCGCGCTCGCGGAAGAGCTCGGCATCCTGCTGGCGGGCCCGAACGGTCAGGGAGTCGTCTCGACCCCCGTGCGGTTGTGCGCGCAGATCGTGGCGCCGTATCCGCCTGCGGGCGGCATCAGCATCGCAAGCCAATCCGGTAACTTCGTTTCCAGCTTCCTCAACTGGTCCACGGCAACCGGTGTGGGGGTGGCCCGCGCGGTGTCGGCCGGAAATGCCGCCGCGCTGGGCATCGCCGACCTCCTCGACTTCTACGCGCACGATCCGGTGTCGAAGGTGGGACTCGCGTACGTCGAAGGCATCGTCGACGGACGCGCGTTCGCAGATCGCCTGCGCGGGGTCACCGAACGCATGCCAGTGGTGCTGGTGAAGGGCGGCGCGACCGAAGGTGGTGCGCAGGCCGCGGCCAGCCACACGGGGGCGCTCGCCGCGAACGACCGGGTGTTCGACGGGGTGTGCCGCCAGATCGGCGCGATGCGGGCCGCGACCGTCGAGGAGGCGTTCGAGGCGGCGGCGACGTTCGCGACCCAGCCGCTTCCCGCAGGGCCGAACGTGGTGGTGATGACCACGGCGGGGGGCTGGGGTGTGGTCACCGCCGATGCCATCACCCGTGACCGCGACCTCGAACTGCTCGCGCT
>JANMVY010000341.1:0-3207 GCA_031393535.1 Actinomycetes bacterium
GCAACCGTTGGACACGATCGGCGGTGAGACGGTGCTCCGCACGATCTTGTTGCATGAGAATGGGATGTTGGCGTCGTCGATTCCGTTGCCGATGCGCGGCGACCCGCAGCAGGTCGGGTCGCTGATCACGTATTACCGGCGGTATGCGTTGTTGGCCGCGGTTGGTTTGGCGGTCGGCGACGACGACGGCGCGGCCGCGGCGCACGCTACGACGAAACCGGTGCGCGAGCGGCCTGTCACCACTGTCCCGGTGGATGAGCGGCGCGCCCAAGCGGGTGCGTGGGCCGATGCGCTCACCGATGTTCGGGCTGAGCGGTGGGCGGATTGGAAACACGCGCACACCGGGTGGCACAAGGCCGAGGTGACGTTCGCCGAGGCGTGGGAGCTGTTGCGCGACCTCTACGCCGTCGAGCAAGCCGCGAGTGAGGTCGAACCGTTCGCCGACGAGCACCCGATCCTCACCGTGCCGTCGTCGAAGCAAATGAAGCGCCTGTTCGCCGCACTGAAAACGGCGGGGATCGACGAAGCGGACCGGCACGAATGGGCGGCCGGGTGGTTGCGGCGACCGGTGACCACGTTCGCTGATTTGACGGTCGACGAGTGGGAGATGTTGGTAGCGCAAGCAGACGCCGAAGGAACGACCGGATGACCCCGTATGAGAAGTTCCTCGCATCAAAGCAACGATCGGCGCACAAGGTCGGCCCGCAGATCGACGCCGGCGACGTTCACCCGATCCTCCACGACTGGCAGGCCGACATAGTTTCGTGGGCCGTCCGCCAAGGCCGCGGGGCGATCTTCGCTGACTGCGGGCTCGGCAAAACGTTCATGCAACTCGAATGGGCGCGCCTCGTCGCAGACCGCACCCTGATCCTCGCTCCGCTGTCAGTCGCCCGCCAAACGGTGCGCGAAGCGCGGAAGCTCGGGATCGACGCACGCTATGTCCGCGACGGAGACGACGCCATCGGCGACGGTGTGTGGGTCACGAACTATGAGATGGTCAACCGGTTCGACCCCGCCGAGTTCGGCGCGGTTGTCCTCGACGAATCCAGCATCCTGAAGAACGTCGAAGGCAAGACACGGAAACGGCTCACGGACTCGCTCGCGGTCGTCCCGTACCGGTTGGCTTGCACCGCGACCCCGGCACCAAACGACGTAGCCGAGCTCTGTAATCACGCCGAGTTCCTCGGGGTGATGCCGCGCGCCGAGATGCTCGCGGCGTTCTTCGTGCATGACGAGATCGGGTGGCGTCCGAAAGGCCACGCGATCGGCCCGATGTATGAGTGGATGGCGACGTGGTCCGTGGCGTTACGCCGACCGTCGGACGCCGGGTACTCCGACGAGGGGTACGACTTGCCGCCGCTGAACATCGAAGCCGAAGTGATCGACGTCGACATCGAAGCCGATGGGCAACTGTTCGCGACGGAACTCGGCGGGGTCGGTGGCCGGTCCAAGGTGCGGCGGGCGACCTTGGACGCCCGATGCGACCGGGCCGCCGAACTATGCCAGCAACCGGGCCAGTGGATCGTTTGGTGCGGGCTCAACGATGAAGCGTCCACGATCGCTCGAGCTGTTGATGGGGCCGTGAACGTCGAAGGGTCATGGTCCCCGGACGACAAAGCCGAAGCGTTAGAAGCGTTCCAAGACGGCACGATCCGGGTTCTGGTCACCAAACCATCCATTGCTGGGTTCGGCATGAACTTCCAGAACTGCCACCAGATGTGTTTCGTTGGCCTGTCCGACTCCTACGAGGCGTATTACCAGGCGATCCGCCGCTGTTACCGGTTCGGCCAAACCGAACCGGTGACGGTGCATGTGATCGTGTCGACGCTCGAAGCGCAGATCGTCGAAAACGTCCGACGCAAAGAAACCGAAGCGGTCCTCATGTCCGCCGAGCTCGTGAAGCACTCACCGATCCGAAAGAGCAACCGTGACGACGACCGATCCGCAGCCGTACATAACCGACGAAGCCCACGGAGAATGCTGGCGTCTACTACTCGGCGATAGCTGCGAACGGCTCGCCGAGCTCGAAACCGACAGTGTTGATCTGTCGATCTACTCGCCGCCGTTCGCGTCGCTTTACACGTACTCGCCGTCGGATCGAGACCTCGGCAACTCGGCGAACACAGCCGAGTTCATCGAGCATTACCGGTTCATCATCGCGGAGATGCTGAGGGTCACGAAACCGGGTCGAACGTCGGCGGTGCACGTTCAACAGGTAGCGATCCTGAAGTCTCGCGAAGGGTACGTGGGGCTGCGCGACTTCCGCGGCGCTGTCATCCAAGCCCACTTGGATGCCGGGTGGATTTACTACGGCGAAGTCACGGTCGACAAGAACCCGCAACTCCAAGCCGTTCGCACGAAAGCCCAGGGGCTGATGTTCGTGCAGCTTCGACGCGACTCGGCGCTCTCTCGTCCGGCGATGGCCGACTACGTGCTCCTGTTCCACAAACCTGGGGATAACGAGGTGCCGATCCGGCCCGACATCACGAATGATCTGTGGATCAAGTGGGCGTCGCCCGTTTGGTACGGGATCGCCGAAATGGACACCTTGAACCCCGGCTCGGGCGCCGATGACGCCGACGAACGCCACATCTGCCCGCTGCAACTATCGCTCATCGAGCGCGCTGTACGCCTGTGGTCGAACCCCGGCGAACTGGTGTGCTCCCCGTTCGCCGGCATCGGGTCCGAAGGCTACGTGTCCGTCGAGCAGGGCCGCCGGTTCATCGGGTGCGAACTGAAACCGTCGTATTGGGCGACGGCGTGCGACAACCTCCGCAAGATCGAAGCGGAGAAGATGCAGCCGTCATTGTTCGCTGAGACGGTCGCATGACGCGCGATGTTGTCCCCCGCCCGAAAACCCGTGGCAAAACACCGTCCGCGGCGACCCTGAAACGCAAAGCCGACCGGCTGTGGGGCGAGTACATCCACCGCCGCGACCAGCAGTGCCGGTTCTGCGGCAAGCGAGACGGGAAGCTCGACGCCCACCACATCATGGTGCGTTCGTTCGCCGCTACCCGCACCGACGAGCAGAACGGTTTGCTGCTCTGCTGGCCGAATTGCCATCAAAACGTCGCGCACGGCGACCCGTTCCGCGCGGTGCTGCTCTACACCGAACTGCTCGGCGCTGACGCCTACGCGGCTTTGCGTGCGAAAGCCCAAGCCGGTGTCAAAGCGAACACGATGCACTGGCGGTCCGAAGTGGCCCGT
>JANMVY010000353.1:0-2365 GCA_031393535.1 Actinomycetes bacterium
CGTCGAGGTCTGCTACTGCGAGTTCAGCGCGTTCCGGTATCTGTACCTGATCGAGTCGGGGTGGCGTGAGGCAACCCGCGCGTTCAACGACACCCTGGTCGAGTTCGCGGCCGCCGACCCGAAGCGACTCGTCGCGTCGTACCAGATCCCGATCCACGACGTGGCCATCGCGGTCGACGAGGTGCACCGCGTCGCGGCACTCGGCGGGAAGTCGCTGCAACTTCCCGTGTACCCGATCGAGCTTGGTGCACCCGACTACTACGACCCGAGCTATGACCCGCTGTGGGCGGCGATCCAGGAGACCGAGCTGCCCGCGTGCTTTCACATCGGCCTCGCCCCGATCACGTACTACCGCGACGAGATGCCACAGTTCGCGCAGGGCACGCTGCAGCCGATGTCGGGGATGTTCACCTCGATGCAATACGGCCACTTCATCTTGAGCGGTGTGTTCGAGCGCTTCCCGCGGCTGAAGACCGTGTGGGTGGAACCAGGTGTCGGCTGGCTGCCGTGGTGGCTCTTCCACCTCGACGAGATGGCCACCAAGCGTAACTACCCGTTCGACGCCATCACCGAGACGCCGAGCTTCTACTACCGGCGGAACATGTTCGTGACGTTCATCCACGAGCCGTTCGCAGTGCACAACCTGCGCTACGAGATCGGCGTCGAGAACATGATGTGGTCTACCGATTACCCCCACCCTGCATGCACCTGGCCCGATTCCCGTGCGCTGGTCGACGAAGAGTTCGCGGGTATTCCGGCCGACGAACGAGAGCTCATCGTGTGCGGGAACGCGACGCGCGTCTGGAACCTCTGAGCCGACGACACCGACTCCACCATGCCACCGGTAGCCTCCAGCCGATCGATGACGGAGGACGCGTGGGCGAGTACGACGACATGAACAAGAAGGTCATCGCGGAGTTCCGGGCGAACGCGGGCAAGGTCGGCGGCTACTTCGCGGGCGCGCCGCTGATCCTCGTGAACTCGGTAGGCGCGAAGACCGGTGCCGCGCTGACCACGCCGCTCGTGTACCTCCCCGACGGCGACACCTGGGTCATCTTCGCGTCCTACGGCGGCGCACCGAAGAGCCCGGCCTGGTACCACAACCTGAAAGCCAACCCCGATACCACCATCGAGGTCGGCGCGGAGATCATCGAGGCGCACGCCACCGAGGTCACCGGCGCCGAGCGAGACGCGCTCTACGCAACGCAGGCATCGCGCTTCGACAACTTCAACGAGTACCAGGCCAAGACCACGCGCAAGATCCCGGTGCTCCGCCTCACGCGTCGATAGCACCGCGCCACATCAGCGCGGCGCGGGCCCGGCCTCGCAGCCGCGTCATCGCAGGATGTTCACCGCCCGCGCGACCACCAGCACGAGCGTCGATACAGACACGGCCGACTGGATCAACATCAACATCTTCGCCCAGCGGCTGAGCGGTAGGACGTCGGTCGGGCTGAACGCGGTGGCGTTGGTGAACGCGAGGTAGAAGTAGTCGAGGAACAACGGCTCCCAGTCGGGCGGTGCGACGTGCGGCGTCGCCATCTGCGTGAACAGGAGGTCGGGGTACTCGCGTTCGCCCAGGGCCCGGGCCGCGGGACCGCCGCGGTCGAGCTCCCAGTACCACATGGCGAACACGACGACGTTGGTCAACCAGATCGCACCGCCCCACCGAAGGAGCAGCCCGGCATCCTCGGTTGCGGTGCCTTGGGTGAGCGCGACGATGAGCCGGCCGGCCGACACCGCGTTCGCGAGGCTGAGCACACCGATCAGCACCACGCCGGACGCGCGCAGGCCGCGTGATCGTTTGTCGGACACGCGCGGGTTGGCGATCGCAATGCCGAGCAGCAGGGCAACCCCGACGACGGGCAGGAGCCATCGCGGGGGCATTTCGAGCGATCGGGGCAACGTGATCTGTAGCCCGATCGCAACGCACACTGCGATGCTGGCCGCCCAACGTGGCTCGCCGGCCGTACGCCGACGCCACGCCGGCACGAGTCGGCCCTCGACCTCGGCGAACGCACGTCCGGGAAGGTGCAGGAGTTGCTCGACGTGCGTGAGTTGGTCGCGCAGCGCGCCGATGGTCGCGTCGATCGCCGGGCCGCCCGAGCGGAGGAACCCGCCGGTCGCCGGAGCGCGACCGCTACCGATGTCGTCGTCTGCGCTCGGCAACAGGGGGTCGTCGGCATCGCTCATGTCGGACACCACCGCATCATCGCAGGCGCGCAATTTTCGCACACGGCTCTGTGGTCACCAAGGTGCTCCGGTCGGTCGTTCCGCGCCAGGCACGGTAGGCCACCACGAGCAGGGCGCCGGCCCCGAGCGTCGCGGCATTGGCCAGCATGTGAAATCCCACCGCTCGACGCAC
>JANMVY010000360.1:0-1900 GCA_031393535.1 Actinomycetes bacterium
GAACGCGGTCAGATCACTCGTGCCGAGGCGGGCGCCGCGCAACGTCGCCTCGATCGTCGAGTGCAACGCACGCGAGCGATGCATGCTGGGGCGACCCGACGGCGGCGCCACATCGGCACCAAGCCCGGAGCTCCACGGATACACGCGTTGATCGTGGGCAACACCGAGCTCGTCGGCGATCGCGTCGGTTGTCACGAACACCGCCGCTGCGAGATCGACCGTGGGAAACGAGTTCATGCGTTTCGGATACGGCTCCGCGACCATGCGGTTGTCGATCGTCACGGTTGACAGTTCCTCGGCCCGGCGCGCGACTGGGAACCATGCGACCTCGGGTCGCGTCGCGGCGACCGCGGTGAAGGGCGCCATCAGCTCACCGAGGAATCGACGTTGCTCGTCGGGTGAGCGCCCGGCCGCGAACGCGAGGGACGATTCGATCAACGCGAAGATCTCGCCCGGGCTCGATACGCCGGCACCCGTCTCGGCGCCGACGAAGAAGTTGCGGGTTTGCGCATCGGTGCGAGCCAACGGCCGGCCGCCATTGCTGCCCTGTGACCACGGCGCGGCCTGGGGGCCGAGGTCGATGCCCTGGGCGCGTGCGTGCTTGACCGACGACTCGGCCACTGCCCCGGCGAGCAGCGCAACGCGCGCCGTGCCGTCGAGCACCGCTGCGCACGCCTGCGCAAGCAGCTTGAGCGGCCCCGCACCACTGAAGCCGGCGGTGACACGGGGTCCGGTGACACCGAGCCGCTCGGCCAACTCGTCGGCGAGCGTGCGCGTCGCGTACACCGACGCCGGCGGGGCGAACACGGCATCGAGCCCGTCGAGCAACGCCGGCGTGCTCGCCGCGGCGCGCTCGACGGCCTCGTGGGCGAGGGACACCGGCGTGACCAAACGAGCTGTGTCCTTGTTCGCGAGCTGGGCCACACCGACGATCACCGGCACCGCTCGACCCGCGCGCCCACCCACCACGTGTCCTCCATCGCTCGACGGCGACACGGTAACGGGAGGAGTCGCCAGATCGACAGACGCTCGAACGCACCACCGACGGGCCTCTGCGCCGGGCGACCCACGTCTACAGTGAGGCGTCACACCGCGCACGAGGGGGACCCATGACCGCTGATTCGGTCGCGATCACGAACCTGCTGTACCGCTACGCCGAATGCATGGACAACGGCGACTTCGCCGGGGCCGCGGCGTTGTTCGGCACCGCACGCATTCGCATCGCCGTGGGCGACGACGGCTTCGTCGACGCCGCAGGCATCCTCGCCATGTGGGAGTCGTCGGTCACCCGCTACCCCGACGGCACGCCGCGCACCAAGCACGTCACCACCAACGCCATCGTCGACATCGAGGCGGGCGGCGCGGCGGCCGGCGCGCGGAGCTATTACACCGTCTTTCAACAAGTCGACGACTTCGCGTTGCAACCGATCATCAGCGGCCGCTACCACGACCGCTTCGCGAAGGTCGACGGCCAGTGGCGCTGGACCGAACGCGACTACACCCTCATCGATCTCGTGGGTGACCTCAGCCACCACCTCACGACGGAACTGCCTTCATGAGCGACTATCTCGCGACGTTGTTCGGCGTCGCGGGTAAGACCGTGGTCGTCACCGGTGGCGGCCAGGGCATCGGTCGCATGATCGCCGAGGGGTTCGTGCGCGCCGGAGCCCGGGTCATCGTCGCGTCGCGCAAGCTCGCAACGTGCGAGGCCACGGCGGCCGAGCTCGCGCCCTTCGGCACGTGCATCGCGATGCAGGCAGACTTGTCGCACACCGAAGGCTGCCTCGCGTTCGCCACCGCGGTGCGCGCCCGTGAGAAGCAGTTGCACGTGCTGATCAACAACGCGGGTGCCACATGGGGTGCGGGCTACGACGACTACCCCGAACGGGCGTGGGCGCGC
>JANMVY010000383.1:0-12286 GCA_031393535.1 Actinomycetes bacterium
AGCGCCTTGTGGATCACCACCTTCGCCCGCGCCGTGACCGACGACGCTGACGAGTTCACGATGAACAGGACCTTCACGCGACCTCGATCGGTTCTCGACGGCGTGCCCGACGCGTGGCGCGCACGGTACACGCTCGGATCATCGCGACGATCCGGCACCCGGCCGCGAGTTGGGGACCGCGGTGGCGGCAGGGCAGACTTGCGGGCTATGAACGTCGTCGTCTGTGTGAAGCAGATCCCTGATCCCGCCGACCCCGGTGTGCTCGATCCGAGCACCAAGACATTGAAGCGCGCCGGCAAGCTCATCCTCGACGAGTCCGACAGCTACGGCGTCGAGATGGCGTTGCAGCTCGTTGCGGCGGCCGGCGGGGGCGAGGTGTCACTCGTGTCGATGGCCCCGAACAACGAGGTGTCGGGCCTGCGCACCGCGCTTGCGATGGGCGCGGCCGGTGCGATCCTCGTGAGCGATCCGGCACTGCAGGGCACCGATGCCCTGGGCACTGCGAAGGTGCTCGCCGCGGCGATCGCCCGCAAGAACCCCGATCTCGTCCTGACCGCCACCGAGTCGAGCGATGGCTACACCGGCACCGTGCCCTCCCAGGTCGCCGAGTTGCTCGGGCTGCCGTCGGTCACGTTCGCCAGGTCGATCGCGATCGACGGTGGCGTCGCCCAGGTCCGCCGCCAAACCGAAGCCGGCTACGACGAGGTCGAGTGCCCGCTCCCCGCGCTCATCAGCGTCACCGCCGGGGTGGTCGAGCCCCGGTACCCGAGCTTCAAGGGCATCATGGCGGCGAAGAACAAACCGGTCGACATCGTCTCGGTCGCCGACCTCGGGCTCGATCCGGGTCAGGTCGGGTGGGCCGGCGGCGGCCAAGAGATCATCGAGATCGCGGCGGCGCCCAAGCGCGAGTCGGGCGAAAAGATCGAGGACGACGGCACCGCGCATGAGCGGATCATCGCGTTCCTCGAAAATCTCAAGGTTCTCTAGGAGGCATGGCGATGGGTCTGAGCAAGGTTTGGGTTTTCGGCGAAGCCACTGACGGCAAGGTCGCCACCATCACCCTCGAGATGCTCGCGAAGGCGCGTGAGCTCTCGGACAATGTCGAGGTGGTCTACGGCGGTGCCGATGCCGATGCGGTCGCCGGCACCCTCGGCGATCATGGGGCCAAGACGGTGCTCGCCACCGGCGATCTCGGGGGTGGGCTGCAGGGCGTCGCCATCGCCTCAGCGATCGCGGCCGCGATCGCAGCCGGCAACGGTCCGGCGCTGCTGCTCTTCGGTACCACCTACGACGGGCGCGACGTCGCGGGCCGCCTGTCGGCCAAGGTCGACGCGCCGGTCATCACCAACGTCGTCGACCTCGAGCTCGTGGGTGACAAGATCGTCGGCACCGAGCCGGTGTTCGGCGGCAGCACGAACGTGAAGACAACGTTCACCACGGCGAAGCCGCAGATCGTGCTCGTGCGTCCGAAGTCGTTCGGGGCCGAGCCGGCGGGCGGAGCGCCGGCGGCGGTCGCCACGCTGGCGGTGCCCGACCTCGGCGCGACCGGCGCCGCCCGGGTCACGAGCCGCTTCGTCGAGGAAGCCACCGGCCCGAAGCTCGACGAGGCCGCTGTGGTCGTCTCGGGTGGTCGGGGTCTCGGCGAGTCGGGGAACTACGTGCTCATCGAAACCCTCGCGAAGCTGCTGAAGGCTGCGCCCGGAGCCTCGCGCGCAATCGTCGATGCGGGATGGGTGCCCTACTCCTACCAGGTTGGTCAGACCGGCAAGGTCGTCAAGCCCATGGTGTATCTCGCGGCGGGCATCTCGGGTGCCACCCAGCACCTCGTGGGCATGAAAGGCTCGAAGAACATCATCGCGATCAACAAGGACCCCGAGGCTCCCATTTTCGGAGTGGCCGACCTGGGCATCGTCGGCGATGTCCACAAGGTTCTCCCCAAGCTGATCGACGCGCTCCGGGCCCGCGCCTGAGGGCTCGCTCCGCCCGCTAATGCCAACAAAAGCCGCTGTAAAACCAGGAAATTCTCTTCTGGTCCACGCCGCCGTCCGCTCGGAAAGGTCAGCCGGTTCCGGCTCGACCGCCTTCGGGTTCTCCCCCGATCGTGTGGATAACTCCTGCGGGGTGTGCGGCGAGTTCGATCGGGTCCTCACCGAGCGCCTCGGGTGACGCCGGCCGGCCGAAGAAGTACCCCTGTGCACTGTCGCAGCCGAGCGCTCGTAGGTGCCCGAGTTGGGCCGGAGTCTCGACCCCCTCGGCCACGGCGCGCAGGTTGAGCGCGTGCGCGAGGCCGATGACCGCGGTGACGATGGCCGTGTGCTCGGGTTCGGTGCCGAGCCCGTCGGTGAAGGACCGATCGATTTTGAGCGCTTCGACCGGGAAGCGCTTCAGGTAGCTGAGCGACGAATAGCCGGTGCCGAAGTCGTCGATGCTGAGGTGAACGCCCAGGCGCCGGAGGTCACGCAGGATCGTGATGGTCGAAGTGGTGTCGCGCATCAGCGCGGATTCGGTGATCTCGAGCCACAACAAGTCGGCGGGGAGCCCCGACGAGTCGAGCGCCCGCGCGACGTTGTGCACCAGGTCGCCGGAGTCGAGTTGGCGGGGTGACAGGTTCACCGACACCGTGAGCGGCGGCCGCCCGTCACGTTCGCTCGCCTGGCACCAACGAGAGGCCTGTGCGCATGCGGTGCGCAGAACCCACGCGCCGATCGGCACGATGAGACCGGTGTCCTCCGCGACGCCGATGAAGTCCACTGGTGAGATGAGCCGACCGGGTTCGCGCTCCCAGCGCACCAGTGCCTCGAACCCCTGCGTCAACCCGGTCGTCACGTCGACCACCGGTTGGTAGACCACGCGGAACTCGTCACGCTCGATGGCCCGATGGAGCGCGTTCGCGATCTCGAGTCGGTTGTTGTTGGCACCGCGGTCGCGGTGCTCGTCGAACAGCTCGGTGCGCGAGCGGCCCGCTTCCTTCGCCCGGTACATCGCGGTATCCGAGTCGCGCAACAGGTTCTCGGCGGCTTCCTCAGGATCGACGCCCGGGGCGAGCGGCTTCGCCATGGCAATGCCGACGCTCGCGGTGATGTAGGTCTCGGCATCGCCGAGCACCACCGGCTGCCGCAACGACGTTTCGAGACGCTCCGCGATCGCGAGCGCGACACGTGTATCCGAAACGTTGCGCAGGAGAATCATGAACTCGTCACCGCCGAAGCGGGCCACCACGTCGTTGTCGCGCGCGACGCGCAGGAGTCGCTCGGCGACGATGCGCAGCAGCGAGTCGCCGGCGTCGTGGCCGAGCGAGTCGTTGACGAACTTGAATCGATCGATGTCGACGAAGGCGACTGCGATGGCGCTTTCAGCGGGCGCGATTCGTACCGCGTCGGTCAGTTTCTGCATGAACAGAGTGCGGTTCGCAAGCCCGGTGAGCGGGTCGTGGCGGGCGTTGTACTCGAGCATGCGGGCGATCTCGCGGCGTTCGGTCACGTCCTCGATCTGCGCGATCACGTATGTCGGCTCGTCGCGCGAACGGATACGGACCGCGGACAGCGTCGTCCATATGATCGTTCCATCCGTGCGCAACAGGCGTGCCTCGCACCGTGCGACATCGCCATCGGCCCACACGCTCGGCACCGCGACCCGTTCGAAGATCTCCCGGTCATTGGGGTGTGCGAGGTCGACGAACTTCGACCGGAGAAGCTGGTGGTCGCTTCCACCGAGCATCGCGAGCAAGGAGCCGTTCAGCCGATTGACGGTGCCGTCGGCGTCGATGACCACCATGCCGATCGGCGCGTTGTCGAAGGCAGCACGAAAGCGTGACTGTGACGCAGCGAGCTCGTGCTCGTTGCGGACCCGCTCGGTGATGTCACGACAACCGAGCAGGAGCGAGCCGACGGCCGCGTTGTCGAGCAGGTTCGTGAACGTCAACTCGACGTGGCGGGTTCCGGCAGTCGTCGGTACCCGCACGGTGACCGAGCCGCTGTGCTCGCCGTCTGATACCCGGCGTTGCAATGCCTCGCCATCGGCCCGATCGTCGGGGTGGACGAATGCCAGCGCGGGTCGGCCCACGAGCTCATCGGCGCTCGAATCGGTCAACGCCAGCAGTTGGTGCGAAGTGAGTTGTACATGACCGCTCGCGTCGAGCAGCGCGAGTGCTTCGATCGATTCGTCAAACACGGTGAAGAACCGGGCGCGCGACGTGGTCAGCTGGTCGACACGATCCTCGAGGGTGCGGGTGAGCTCGGACTTCTCCGCCTGCGCGGCGACCTGGCGGGCGAACGCAACGGTCGCCAACACGATGGTCGTCCACGCCTGGGTACCGTCGAGACGACCCTTGCGGAGGAGGTCCCAGGTGGTCAGGGCAACCGCGCCGAGATAGGGGCCGAAGAGCACACCTGACCGGAAGCCTTCTGTCGTGACCCATCGGCGCCGCACCGGTCGGGCCGAAGGATACGCGGCGACGACCGCGGCGAGGCCGACGAACGAGAAGGCGCCGATCCACCCGAGATCGGGGAACCATGCGCCGGTGTAGCTGTTGGTGGCCTCCTGGAAGGAGAACAGCGCGTCGCCGGCGGTGAGCAGACCGAATCCGACCGTCAACACCAGCAGATCATGGCGGCGACCGCTGCTGCGCCGGAACGCGCCCACCACGAGTGACAGCACGATGATGTCACCGACGACGTACGCCACCGAGAGCAGCGACTCGAAACTGTTCCCGCCGCGGTGCGCCGCGCCGAGCAGCGCCCACCAGAGCACGACCGTCAACGAACCCGCCACGAGCAGCGAGTCGAGCAACGCTCGCACCCGATCGGCACCTCGGGGCGGGGTGTCGTGCAGCAGCAGCACGCCGACGATCATCGGCGCGAACATCGCGATGTACCCGACATCGGCCAACGACGGGAACGGCAAGGCATCGCGGTACACCCCGACATAAAAGGTCCAGACGAGCGAGCCGAGTGTCCACATGGCGCACCCCGCGGCAACCCAGTGCCAGGCCGGCTTCGCCGTGCGTCGTCCGGCACTCCAGCACAGCACCCCCGCGATCGCGGGGGACGCCGTTTCGATCAGGTTGGCGGCGACGTCCGTGGTGACCGAGCCACCGAGCAGGAACTGGGCGAGCCACGTCGCGACGATCCACACCGCGGTCGCGGCGAGGACGCGGAGTTGTCGGCGCTCGTTGCGATCCATCTCGAGGAGAGAATCGGCCGTAATGGCGGTTCGACCAATGGGCCGATCGGACCCACCCCGCACCAAAGCGCCGACCCGCACATCATTCGATCACGCGGCAGTCGTGACACGGGTGGTCTGCGCAGCGGGTCAGACGAGCGGCCAGGGGTAGCGACGCCCCGTGTGGTCGATCGGGAAACGGGCTTCCTTCACGAGCGCACGGCTGCGTGCGAGCACCGCGTCGCCCTCGAACGTGTCGAGTCGGTCGGCGAGCATGTCGGGCACACCCTCGTCGAGGAGCCGGACGAGCTCGTCGAGCAGTCGACGCGGGATGAGCGAACCGCCGAAATCCCAGATGACGGTGCGCAGCTTGAACTCGGCATGAAACGACAGGCCGTTGTCGATCGCCCAGATGCGTCCCTCGGGACCGAGCAGCACGTGCCCGCCCTTACGATCGGTGTTGTTCGACACGATGTCGAACACGCAGAGGGTTTCGAGCTCCGCGCGATGCGCGCCCGCGTCGCGGATCGTGAAGTAGTGCTGTTCGAAGTCCGCCGGGATGAACAGCTGGAGCGAGCCCTCACCGATCGGTCCGTCGCGCACGATCGTGGGAGGCACGAGATGCCAGCTGAGGTGTTCGGAGAGGTCGAAGGCTGCGGCCTCGCGCCGGTAGACGCCACCCGGGAAATCCCACAACGGACGCTCTCCGCGTGCGGGTTTGTAGATGCCCTGCGCGAGCAGGCCGTCGTGTTCGAGGTCGACGAGGAACGTCGCGTTGGAGCTCCATGGCATGCGCCCGATGATCGTGATGTCGCCGTCGGCGAGCAGCGTCAAGGCACGATCTGTCTCGATGGGTGGCCGATCGCGAAACGGGCTGTCGAGCTCGTCCTCGACGTCACGATCGTCGTTGTCGTATCCCTCGAACGTGTCTTCGTCATCGGGGTCGCGAACGACCGATTCATCGGACATGACAGGCGCCGCTCAGTTCGCGCAGGGACAAAAGCCCGAAACCGGATCGAACGGCCGACCGCAATAGGGGCACGGGGGGCGGCCCGCGGCCACGATCACACGAGCCTGCGCGATGAACGCCGAGATCTGCGGCCGCGACAAGTGGAAGCGAGCTTCGGCCGGTGCCGGAGGTTCGTCGGCTTCGGAGCGTTCCTCCGCGTCGTCGACGAGCAACTCCTCGGCGACCAAGATGATGCGGTCGGTGCGTTCGTTGTAGATCACGCCCAGCCCGCCGATTGCCCAGGACAAGAGCAGCGGCTCGACGAGCTGGGAAGCCTGCCGGCTCGGCTCGCGCGACTCGGGCAGGTCCTCGAGCAGCCGCTCGAGGTAGTCGGCGAGCGCCGACACCTGTTGCTTCTCGAGTTTCAACGACACCAGCGCGCCAGCTTCTCGCGCTTGCAGGTAGAACACGCGCTGACCCTTCGGACCCACGGCGCCGGTGCAGAAGTGGTCGGGCTCGGCGAACTCGAACGACGATGTCATGACGGTGCGAGCTTCGTGAGATCGTCGCCCGTGGAGTTCACTGTGAGCACCACCGGCCCCGAAGTACCGTAGGCGATGGCCGAGACCGAGCACGGCGAAACGACGATGCGTTGGAACAGATCGAGGTGCGTGCCCATGGCGTGCGCGACCGCAGCCTTGATCGGGTCGGCGTGCGACACTGCCACTATGGTCTCGCCGGGGTGGCGCGCGACCAGCGCGGCGATGGTGCCCGTGATGCGTTGTTGCATCTCGGTGAACGATTCACCGTTGGGGAAGCGGAACCCACTCGGGTAGCGCTGCACGGTCGACCACTCGGGCAGCTTGAACAGATCCTTCAACGCCGAGCCGGTCCAGTCGCCGAAGTCGCATTCGAGCAGGCCGCGGGCGATCTGCACCTTGCAGCCCCGCGCCTTGGCAATGGGCGCCGCGGTTTCGCGTGTGCGCTCGAGCGGCGATGCGTACACCGCGGCGACGTTCTTCAGCGCGCCGATGCGCGCTGCGGCGGCGTCGGCCTGCGCTCGACCGGTGTCGGCGAGGTGCAAACCCGGCGCTCGGCCAGGTAACGACGCACCGGTGGTGGGGGTCTGCCCGTGACGAACGAGCAGCACGAGCGTTGGTTTGACGCCGGGGCGCTTCGCGGCGTCGGCCTTCTTCGGGGAGCGGGGCATGGCCTGGCCAACCTACCGTGGGTGGCATGGATTCGCTGGCCCTCGTGCACGCCGACATCGCTGATTGCCGCCGCTGCGAACGGTTGGTCGCCTGGCGCGAGCAAGTGGCCGTCGAACGCCGTGCCGCGTATCGCGACGAGACATATTGGGGTCGCGGCGTGCCGGGGTTCGGTGACCCCGCGGCACGGGTGCTGGTCGTGGGCCTGGCCCCGGCGGCGCACGGTGCAAATCGGACGGGACGCATGTTCACCGGTGATCGGTCCGGCGAGTGGCTCTACCGGGCGCTGTGGCGCGCCGGTTTCGCGAACCAGCCCGAATCCACGAGCCGCGACGACGGCATGGCGCTGCGCGACGTGTTCATCACGGCACCGGTGCGATGCGCTCCGCCGCAGAACAAGCCGCTACCGCTCGAACAGGCGAATTGCCGGCCTTACCTGGAGCGCGAGCTCGCCCTTCTCGCGGATGTGCGGGTGTTCGTGGCGCTCGGCCAGATCGCGTACCACGCGACGTGCGCGGTGCTCGGCGTGCACCCGAAACCGAAGTTCGGCCACGGCGTCGAGGCGATGCTGGATGATCAACGCCATCTGGTGTGCTCGTACCATGTGAGCCAGCAGAACACGTTCACCGGTCGGCTCACCGAGGAGATGCTCGACGCGGTCTTCGCCCGCGTGCGCATCTTGGCCGGTCTCGGCGTGGTGCCGGTCACTCGATGACCTGACGCATGGCCGCCCGCGTCGCGCATGGGCCGACAGCAGCGGTAGCCTTCCCCCTCGTGCTTTCGGCTGCCCTTCTCCCTGTCACCCACCGACGCGTGCGCTCGCGTCGGAGCCGGTTCGTCCGACGCCTGCTCGTCGTCGCCGGTTTCGCCCTCGTGCTCGGCAGTTGTTCGTCGAACCGTGGGCCCAAGGACTACAACGCCGACGTCGAGTCCAACTTCGTCAGTTCGTGCAAGGACGAAAACCCGGTGAAGAAAGATGTCCCCGACGCGTTTCAGTTCTGTCAGTGCGTCTACGGCAAGGTGAAGGCGACGTACACCTTCGACGAGTTCAAGGTGCTCGACTCGAAGTTGCGCGATGCGCTCGCCGACAGCAAGACCGTGCCGAAGACCCCGGCCGATCTCAACACGATCGACACCCGCTATGTGGGTGTCGTCGACTCGTGTCGCACCACGGGCCCGGTGGCACCCGGGTCGAACAGCGCGACCACGACAACGATCGTGGCTGCCGTCACAACCACCGCCTCGAAGTAGCGCGGCGCGCGCCGCGTCGCACTCAGGCCTTCTTGGCCTTCTTCTCAGGCAGGCCGAGCCGCGCCGGTTCGGGTGCCCATTGCGGCCAGCGCTCGCGCGACTTGGCCGCGAGCTTGTGCATGAGCGCGACCGCGCCCGGGTCGGAGTCGGCGGGTCGTGCCTCGATCACGCCGTCGGCGATCATGGCCTTGATGATCGCCTCACCGAGCTCGGTGCGCACGATCGTGAGTGTCCAGTCGTTGTCCTTGCCGATGCCGCCGGTGGAGATGTCGGCGTGTTCCGCGGCGAAATCGGGGCAGTGATTGCAGCCCTCGCGGGTCCACGCGTGGCACTCCTTGAGATTGATCTCGTGGTAGTCGCCATTGCGCATCCAGATCTGGAACACGCCCTTGATGTTCATCTTCACCATGTCCTCGCGGCGTAGGCCGTACTTCGCGAGGAACAACTCGTCGAAAATCGAATCGTCGAAGCTCTTCGAGCAGAGAAGTCCGATGTTCAACTTGATGGGCTTGCCCACCTTGCCGACCTTGCGTGACCACATCACCGGGCCGATCGACGACTGACAGCTCATGCCGACGAGCGCGAGGCTCTTCAGGCCCTTCTCCTCGGCCTCCTTGTAGGCGAGCGTGTTGGCCGAATAGGTGTACCGGCTACCTGCGCCCCGGAGGACTTCGTCCTTGTTCGTGGCCAGGCCGGGCACCGCCTTCCACGTCGAGCCGTCACCGTCGAGGAAGCTTGTGAGCGCGCCGTCGATGATGCCGTTGTCGAGGCACCAGATGAGGATCGCGGAGACGAGGCCACCGTCCTGGCCCGTCTGGTGCACGTGGTCGTCGGCCGCACGGATGAGCATGATGTCGCGGTAGACGCCAGCCATCTCTTCGGGCTTGCGCACGCGGCCGAAGAGATGCTCGTCGGCTTGCGGCTCCCACAGGCGAAAGCGCGGGCACGCCCTGGTGCAGCTCGTGCAGCCCTTCTCGCCGTGGATGCAGTTATCGGCACCGAGCTCGTCTTCCAGGTGGAACGGTTTGTACATGCCCGGCTCGTGGTGATACCCGATGACGTCGTGCGGGCACGCGATCACGCATCCCGCGCAGCCGGTGCACAGCCCGCTGGTGATGACCTCGGAGAAGAGCTCTTTCCACTGGAAGGTCCACCGTTCGGGCTTCTTCGCCGGGGCGTCGGGCTCGGTGATCGTCATGGGGGCACACTATCCACCACCCACCCGTCATTCTTCTTTCGCGGATGGTGCCCCGGTAGCTATCCGCCGATGTCGAGTTCTGATCGACGCGGTTCGAGCGTGGGTGGAGGAGACTGACGGGGATGGACCGTGAGGAGTGCCTGATTCGTGCGGCAGCGGCACCGATCGCTCGCCTCGCCACGCTCTCGACGCTCACCGACGCGATCGATCTGGTTCCGGTGACCTTTTCGATCGTTGGTGAGTCGTTCGTCAGCGCGGTCGATCACAAGCCGAAAACCACACGTGTGCTCGCCCGCATCGCGAACGTGCGTGCGCGTGGCTCGGCGACGGTGCTGGTCGACTACTGGGCCGACGACTGGACGCAGTTGTGGTGGGTTCGCTTGCGCGGCCGCGCCGTGGTCATCGACGATATGGATGCGGTCGATGCGCGAATCGCCACTGACGCGCTGGTGGCGAAGTACGCGCAGTACCGCGAGGTGCGTCCCGCGGGGCCGCTCATCGTCGTGCAGATCGACCACGTGCGCGGATGGTCCGCGAGCTGAGAGTCAGTCGAACCAGCCGAGCACGTCGACGAGCAGGTCGGTGGTGCCCGCGTCGTTGTAGAGCGACACCTTGCCGGCCGCGCCGACACGTGCGATCACGAGGTTGGGTCTGCTCTGGCCGGCGATCACGTTGAGGTTCGACGAGTCGGGGCGGGCGGTGCCGCCGGGCCACACCGTTACATAGGTCTTCGCCGTGGCACGGGTGGCAGTCACGTTCAGCACCACCGCGGACACACCACCTCCGGGTACACCCCCGGCACCAAGCACCTGCAGGTCGATCGACGCGGCGGCGCCGACCGGGTCGAGCGCCCGAGTGTCGAGCACCCGGCTCGGGGCGAGCGGGGTGTAGTTGCCGTTCGCCCCAGGCGCGGTGGCGAACCACCCGAGCACGTCGGCGATGAGGTGCGTCGAGCCGAGGTCGTTGTACATCGAGATCTTCCCGCCCACGCCGAGGCGCGCGAACACCAGGTTCGGGGCGGTCTCGCCCGCGACCATGTTGAGGCTCGACGCGTTGGGGCGCGCATCGCCCGTAGGCCACACCGTGATGAAGCTGCGCACCCCTGTGGGTCGGTCGGTGGTGACGTTCAGCACCACGCCGCTCACTCCGTTCGCGGGCACGCCACCGGTGCCCGAGATCTGCACGTCGAACGACGCGCTCTCGCCGAGGGGGCCGGGCGCACCCAACGCACGCCGGGTGTCGAGCACCCGCGCGGGGGACACGGCCGTCAAGGACGCACCGGTCGCGGTGCCGGTCGCGAACCAGCCCACGACGTCGGCGATGACGTGCGTGGTACCCGCGTCGTTGTAGAAGCACGCGCGGCCGTCGGCGCCGACCTTGGCGATCACGAGCGCCGGGATCGTTTGGCCGGGCACCATGTTGAGGTTCGACGCGTTCGGCCGGTTCACGTCGGTGGGGTGCACCGCGAGAAATCCGCCGAGCGTCGCTTCGGTGGCGGTGACGTTCAGCGCAACCGCCGCGACGCCGCTTGGCGGTACTCCACCGACGCCGCGCACCTGTACGGAGATCGCTCGCTTGGGACCCACCGGGAAACGGGCTGCACCCACCGCGGTGCGAGTGTCGAGCACGCGTGCCGGACTGAGCGGCGTGAACGTACCTTTCGCAACCACGGCGGAGGTCGCACCAGATCCGCACGCGCCACCTTGGTTGAACGGCACCACGGCCAGCGCGTCGCCCGCGGTGAGCACGACCTCGTCGATTGCGAGACGGCGTTGGCCTTGCGACGTGCACTGGTTGTTACCGTCGCAGTTCGGGTCCGCGGGATAGCCGACATAGGGTGCGAGCCAGTAGTGATAGCCCAGCATCAGGCGCCCGTTGGCGTCGACGAACGGTGCGGGCCCACCCGGGCCGAGGCGAGGCCCGTTGCTCGCGAGCAGCGGGCCGTTCTGGGTGACCTTCGAGCAGGGCCCGAGTGGCGACGCGCAGGTCGCGTAGCCAATGGCGTACGACGCGCTCTGCCAGTTGCCCGCCGAGTAGAAGAGATACAGCTGGCCGTTCCAACGGACCATCGCCGGGTTTTCAGTGACGTCGTTCTCCCACGCACCGGTGGTTTCGAGCAGTGCGGTGGGCGCGGTGCCCGGCGCGAATCCGGTACCGCTCGCGTCGAGTCGCTGTACCCAGGTGCGGGTGGGCTCGGAGCCGGGGACGCCTTCGCTCTTCCACACGAGCCACGGGGTGGCGTCGGTGTCGACGAACGGTTGCGGATCGATCGACCCGTTCGGGTCGCCCTGCACGTCGCACACCAGCGGGCCCGCGGTGTTGTCGGTGAACGGACCGAGCGGTGACCCCGACGTCTCGACGGTGATGCAGAAGCGGTCTCGTGCGGTCGACACGCGCACCGCGTGGAACACCACCCACTGCCCGCCGATCTTCGCGGCGCCCGGTGCCCACACCTCCTTCTTCAGCCGGCCGCCGACGTTACGGGTGACCCCCCAGCTCGCGGGTTGGGGCAGCCCGTCG
>JANMVY010000478.1:0-3385 GCA_031393535.1 Actinomycetes bacterium
GTACTCGTCGAGACCGGTCATCGGCGAGTGCTCGGCCGCAGCATCGAACATCACAAGCCCCCTATGTCAAAGGCGACGCTAGCGGAGTCGCCGCCTGCACCGTACGAGCGTGCGAGAGCCAGGTCATGCGAATCAGCGTCAACTATCACGCTACGGACACGTCGATGTATCCGATCGACGTCGCGCGAGGCCGAGGCTCGCGGTTTTCACGGGCTCTATCTGCCCGACCACCCGCACATCCCGGCGAGTCGTGAAACGCCGGCGCCGAATGGTGGCGATGACCTGCCCGAGAAGGCGTTCGTGCCAAGTGGCGCAGCGTTGACCGCGAACTCGAACGCCCGTCGGTCTCAGCCGCGGGATCGATCGACATCTACAACGCCTTTGGCGCCCCGACGTGCTCGACTGAACGGCCCCAAGTTTGAACGTACCCGTTCGTGCAATCCGGTCATCTCATTCACTGATGTTTGCCCGCATCGACTAGGGGGTATGTGATGTGTGCAACAAGCCCCGGACGTGAGTGAGCACACATTGCCCTCGACCAAGAAGACCCAGAAGGCGGCCATCACCGGAAAACACCGTGGTCGTGTCGTGAAGCAGGGTCCGAAGAACCAGGGCGTCAGCAGCGCTCGGCGGGCATCGTTCACCGTCGCGACCATGAATCGGTCGGGCGCAGACCGTACCATCGACGCGGCGCAGGACAGGCTGCTCGCACTGCTCGATCTGGCGCTCACGCTCAAACATGTCAACTGGAATGCCGTCGGCCCGCAGTTCATCGCCGTGCGTCAAATGCTCGATCCGCAGGTACTGGCGGTCAATGCCATGGTCGACGCCATCGCAGAACGGATCTCCACGTTGGGTGGAAGTCCGAACGGATTGTCCGGGCACCTCGTAGCGAACCGTACCTGGGACGACTACGCACTGGCTCGCGCAGAATGTCAGTCCCACCTGGCCGCGCTCGATCTGGTCTGCGAAGGCATCATCGGCGGTCACCGCCACGCAATCGCGACGGTCGCTATAGCCGATCCCATCACCCGTGATCTACTGGTCCAGCAATCGGCCAGACTGGAGCAGTTTCAGTGGTTCATTCGCGCCCACCTTGGGGATTCGGCCGGCGGCCTGTCGCACGCCGGTACCAGCGATGAACTTGCCGCCGCACAGAAGGTTGCAAACCGCCTACGATCGCATGCCCCATCAACGTGACCGCCAAGGGCATCACACCTGTCCAGGCCACCTCGGACAGCGGAGCGCGGCGCAACGACGCGTCACCCCAGTTCTTCGATCCGATGACGCCCTCGAACTTCGAGCACCTCTATGGGCGGCAATTGCGGCCGCAGCGCGGGCTGCCGTGGACCTTCGCCAACATGGTGGCTGGTGCTGATGGCGCGGCGACAATGCACGGGCGAGCCGAAGGGCTTTCGAGTGTGCTCGATCAAGCACTGTTCCAATACTTGCGCGGGCAAGCGGATGTCGTCCTCGTAGGCGCCCAGACAGTGCGTGCCGAAGGTTACGGCCCCATCGGAGGTGCAGTCGGCGCTCGGCCGAGACTGGCCATCGTGACGTCGTCGGGCGACTTCGACTACTCGAGCCTGCTCTTCGCGGGAAGCTTCGACCGTCCCATACTGGTGGCCCCGCGGTCGCAAGCGCGACTCATCGAGGAACGAGCGGACGGTCGCGCGGAAGTACTCGTTGCCGGCGAACGCCGTGTTGATCTGGCCGAGGCCGTCGACAACTTGGCGCAGCGCCAAGGTCCGATGATCCTCACCGAGGGTGGGCCAACCCTTCTCACGGGTCTCATGCGAGCCGGCGTGGTGAACGAGCTGTGCCTAACTATTGCGCCGAAGGTCGGAGGGGAGGACATCCGCATCATGGACCTCGCCGGCGACCCACTCGACCTCCGAATCGAACATATCGGGCTCGCCGCAGGGAGCATATTTCTGCGGTACTTGGTGCAGAACCGCTGACCATTGTTGTGGTTGACCATCCCTGGCATCGCGACGACGCAGCCGCAGACGAACCTGGTCAAGCGCTGCACAGGCCCTCCCCCTCGATCGCCTCACGTGATGACATCAGCCCACGAGTTCGCCGCGCCAGCCGCCCCGAAACTATGACGCTTGCGGCGCGCTCGTCCGGCTACGGACCCAACGCGAGTCCAGAGGACTCGAATGTACTTGCCGATCTGCATGACCACAGGCAGCATTCCGTTCCATCAACCGACGATGGACGAAGGCCGGAGTCGAGCGACCGCCCTCAGGACGACTGAGGGTCGCATGCGTTGAGTTGACCCAGCGCCCGACGAAGCACACGTGAGATCTGCATCTGGCTGACGCCCACAAGAGTTGCGATCTCTCGCTGCGTGAGCTCGTTGAAGTATCGCAGCTCGACGACGCGACGTTCAGGTTCGGGGAGGAGCGAGAGGAGTCGTTCGACAGTGAGTCGATCGAGCGCGTCACCGAATCCGCCGTCGTCGCCGCCGAGCGAAGCGACCGTCGAACGGTCGGCCGCGAGCGTGAGTTCGCCCAGCGACGAAGGCCGATATGCCGCAGCGGCCTCAATGGTTTCGAGCACCCACCTGGTTCAAGTCGTCGAGCGACTCGCCGCGACGAGCGAAACGCCACGCGATGGCAGTGGCAGGTCCAGATGGCGCGTAACGATCTCATTGCGCAGCTCGACTGACCGGTCCCGCCGGTAGGCGACGAACGCAGCACTGTTCTCGTCAGATGTTAGGAATCGGTCGCGCACGCGTGTCATGCCGCCGTCGTCGCGCACGTCTTCTCCATGGACGCGATTGCAAGCTGGCCTTCGAAAACCAGACGGTGCGAGTCCACCGTTGCGCGGAGGACGTTCTCGGCGAGCTCGTCGAGCTCGATCGCCCCGCCGTGCACCGGGACGGTGGCCCGAAACCCGAGCGTGGATCCGAGAATCGTGAAGGTGATCGAGATCTCTGCCGCATCGACGCTTTGCTCGATGAGCGTCGAGCAGAGCTCGTCCACGGCGATACCAAGGTCCTCGATCTCGTCCATCGAACATGACACCTGGGCCGCCAGGCCGCTGACGACGAGACGCGTGAGGCGTATGTACTCCGGCCGCGCCGGGAAGTTCAGGTGCACCTGATCTGGCTGCATGCGATCACGCCTTCGTTCGGGGTGGCACACGATCGAGGGCCGACGCGGCAAGAACCCCGGCGATGACGTCTTGCGCCACATCCGCCAATCGGCGGTTGTGATTTCTCGCGTGGTTCCGGAGGACGGCGAACGACGCCTCCATGTCGAGCGACTCCCGTTCGGCGACCATGCCCTTCGCCTGCTCGATCACGACGCGGGTATTGAGGGCGTTGTTCAGTTGCTGGTTCAGCACTTGTGCCTCGAGCGATGCTCGGTGCTGAAGG
>JANMVY010000831.1:0-18732 GCA_031393535.1 Actinomycetes bacterium
GGCGCTGAGCAGATATCGCTCGGATCAGTGTTCCGGCGCGCCCATCAGCCAATGAGTGATCTCGATCTCGAAGAGCGCGTCGAAGGGGCCATCGTTGTCGTCGACGTCGATGTCCCACGCGAACTTCGCGACGAACGCGTCCCGCACACCAGGGGGATAGGGCCGCGCATGCCGGTAGGCCATACCTTCGCCCACGACGGGTTGATTCCCGCTCTCCAGCGCAACGCTCACCCGCGGATCGCGGGAGAGCGAGCGAGCCTTCACGCTTTTGGCGCTCGTGCAGATCCACACGCGCTCGTCGTGCCAGACGAACCAGATGGGTGTGAGGTGCGGGCGACCGTCGGCCCGCGCGATGGCGAGCCAGATGTTCGCGTCGGTGACGAGACGGTCCATGCGCGAGTCTGCTCGACCGACGCACCACAAGGCGGGCATGATCGCACCATGATCAACGTGGTGTTCGGCTGGAAAGACCATCCCGATCTCGGGGCCGAGGAATGCGAGCGGCACTACCGGGCGGTGCACATGCCGCTCGCCCGTGCCGCGTTCGACGGTGTGCCGGGCTTCGTCCGCCTCGTCTACAAACGCGTGCGCGCCGCGACGGTCAACGACTTCAACCGTCGTGAACCGCGCGTGGTCGAGCCGGCGATCGACGCGTGGGTCGAGCTCACCTTTGCTTCGAGCGAACACATGGCCGCGGCGTTCGACCGTCCGCAACTCCAGGCGCTGTTCGCCGACCACCCCAACTTCATGGCGTGTGACATCCCCGCGAACATCCACGTGTTCCACGTCGATGAAGAGGTCATCTGCAGCTCGTGAGGCCGCAACGTTGCTACAGGTGACCGCTATGACGGTTCGTCGCCGCGCTGCTCGCGCAGGAACGCCTCGAGCTCGGCCGCCAGGTCGTCACCCGACGGCAACGGTGCCTCGGAATCGTGCTGCTCCTCGAGTCGGCGCACGTAGGTGAGCACCTGCGGATCGTCGGCGGCTGCGGCGCTCACCTGACGCTCCCAGTCGCTTGCGGCTGCGTCGAGCCCACGCGATCTGGTGTCGAGGCCCGTGACCTGCTCGAGGCGTTGCAGGAGTGCCTGTGTGGCTTTCGGGTTCGGTGGAGCGGGCACGTAATGGGGCACGGCGACACGGAGCGAGATGACGGGCATGCCGGCGCGGTCGAGCAGGTCGTGCAACGTGCCGATGACACCGGTGGGTCCTTCGTAGCTCGGGCTGCCGAGCCCGAGTCGCGCGGCGAGAGCGGGGCTCGTGGCCGACCCGGTCACCGGCAATGGCCGCGTGTGCGTGACGACACCGACCATGGCACCGAGGGTGACCACCATCTCGGCGCCGCACCGCCGGGCGATCGTGAGCACGTGCTCGCTGAACGTGCGCCAGCGCAGATGCGGTTCGGTGCCCGCGCAGACGACCAGGTCGCGCGGGCCTGCGAAGCGCAACGCGTGGAACTCGTTCTCGGGCCACACGATCTCGCGTTGTCCCGACGGTGTCACGCGCACGTGCGGTCGTTCCTGCGTGAAATCGAAGAGCATCTCGGGGTCGATGTGCGCGATGGGGGTCGACGGCGCGCGCTCACGTAACCATGCGACCGCGTTGGTGGCCGCGCCGGCGGCATCGAACAGCCCGCGGAAGGCGAGCACCACGAGTGGGCGGTCAGTGTGCGGTTCGCCATCCCAGACCAACTCGCTCATGAGGACGCGCTCTCGTCGTCGAACATGGCAAGCACTGTAGGACGGCTCACCTTCATCGATGGGGTGCGGGGCAGCGCGTCGACCACACGCATGGCGACCGGAACCGCGTAGCCGGTGAGGTTCCGCCTGGCGAAGGCGACCAACTCGTCGGCTTCGAGGCGCGTGCCGGGTTCGCGCTCGACCGCCGCGACGGGCACCGCGCCGAGCCGCGCATCGGCCTTGCCTACCACCACGGCCTCGCGCACCCCAGGGTGCGTTTCGAGCACCTTCTGCACGTCGGTGGGCACGATCTTGAAACCGCCGCGGATGATCGCGTCGTCGCTGCGGCCGTGCAGCCACAAGAAGGCGTCGGAATCGAGTGACGCGAGGTCGGTGGTGCGCACCCACCCGCGGTCGATACCAAGCTGGATCGAGCGAACTTCGAGTACGCCGATCTCGTCGGTGTCGAGCACTTCGCCGGTGTCGGGATGGGCGACGCGCAGCTCGGTGCCTGGATGCGCACGCCCGACACTGCCGCGTTTGGTGGCGCTCCACTGCCGATGGTCGCCGAGGGTCCAGCCGGTGACCCCGCCCGCGAACTCGGTCGCGCCGTAGGTTATGAGCACAGGGATTCCGTACTTGTCCTCGAACGCGATCGCCGTCTCGGGGTCGAGCGGAGCAGTACCGCACGTGACCACCTGAAGGCTCGCGAGGTCGGCACGGTCGAGGTCGGCCGCGAGCACCGAGCGGAGCGCGCTCGGCACGAGCGAGATGGCTTTCGGGCGGTGGCGAACCACGAGCTCGACCCACTCATCGACACGGAAGCGGTCCATGAGCGCCATGCGACGGCCCGCGACCACTGAGGTGAGGGTGTCCCATATGCCGCTGATGTGCACGAGCGGGCTACCGCTGACACGTATACCCGACGCCAGACGCGGCCCCGAGTCGACCTTGGCGGACTCGTAGTGCTGCGCGCCAAGCAGCGACTCCTCGAGGCTGCGGTATGCGAGGGGCACGCGCTTCGGTGTGCCGGTGGTGCCGCTCGTGAGCATCTGCACCGCCGTGCCCACCGGTACTTCGGCGCGCGGCCCGGGACCAGGCACGCGTCGCGTTGTCGCACGCGATGCGCCAGCGGGTGCGGCGCGGACCGCGATGCCGACCGCTTCGATCTCGTCGACCACCGCACGCAGGTCAGCGGAGGTCCAGGCGTCGTCGTCGCCAACCACCACCGCGGGGCGAAGCGCGCGCAGATCGCTCTGGAGCTTGTCGGTGCCCTGTTGTGGGTTGACCGTGAGGACCGTGCGGTCGGTGCCGAGCAGGCCCAGCACCACGGCGATGTGTTCGGGACGTGTGCGCAGAAGGCACGCGACGGGCGTGCCCGCACCCAGCCCCGCGTCGAGGAGCAGCGCGTGCAGATCGCGACCGATCGCTGCGAGCTCGCCCCAGGTTGTCCAACGCTTGTGGTACTCGATGGCTGGGGCGCCAGGATCGACCGCGAGGACGCCTGTGAGGTGTTCGCCGAGTTTCACGTCACACTTCTAGCGTGCAGACGCCACCGGGCTGGTATCGCGATCCGACGAACGACGCGCTCGAGCGTTGGTGGGACGGTGCCTCGTGGACGAACGGCGCCCGCTCCGTATCTGCTGCACTGCCTTCCGGGGTGGCCGGGTCGTCCGGCGCAGGCTCGCACACGCGAAACCTCGCGGCTCTCGCGGGTGTGCTCGTCGTGCTGGTCGCAATGGTCGTGTCGATCGCCGTGCTCCGCGATGGGGGCTCCGCCGCGGTTTTCGATGGAACCGGCAGCAGAGCTCCGTCGGCTGTTCCCGCAGCGGGTCGCGACTTCGTCGAGAGCAACGGCACGTACTCGATACGCGTCGGCGACGACTGGGAGCGCGCCGATTTCGCGGCCGGCGCCGCCTGGTACACGGGTACAGGCAGCCGCACGTTTCGAGACAACGTCAACGTCATCGTCGAGGACCTTCCAGGGCGCCTCGGGCTCGACGGCTACGTCGAGCTCAGCATCGCGAACGCCGGACGCAACGGTCTTGTGCTCGATGATGTGAATCGCGACCGTGTCGTGTTGAGCGACGGGCGCGAGGCCGTGGTGATCGAGTTCGCGAGCACTCAGAAGGGGTTCACGCTGCGGCATCGCCTCGTCGTGACGCTGCGCGACCGGGTGGCGGTCAATGTCACGTTCACGAGCGAGCGTGATCGCTTCGACGACGCCGTGCTCGACGTCGACGCCTATCTCCTCACCATCAGCGTGCGATGAACGCATGGGCCTCTGTCGTGCGCGCCGAACGCGGTATGGGCCGACGTGCAACGGGTCTCGGCGAATCACGGGGTTGCTCCAGTTCACCCATCTGATCAGCGTGGCGCGACGAGCGAAACCGTGACCTCGTTCCCCGCGACCACGGTGAGGTCGGGGCGATACACGTAGCCCTCGGGATGCGTGAACGTTCGTAGGCCGTCGGGGTCGCGGAGTTGCGTCGCGAGCACGTGGCGCACGAGCGCACCCTTCAGTAACTTGTTCCAGTGGTTCACCACCACGAGTTGGCGCCGCCCGCCGCGTACCACATCGTCGAGGAACCGCACGCGGATCACGGTGCGAACCTGCACCGACGCGCGCCACGCGGCGTCGTGCTCGCCGGGCAGCAGGTTCCACACGACACGACCCGCGGTTCGTTCGTCGAGCAGCGGTGCGAGGTGCGGGCGCCACCATGTCGCGAGCTTTCCGAGCGGGGCCAAACCGGCGGCCATCTTGCATTTGTAGTCGGGGATGGGATCATCGGGCGCGACTGCACCCCACAACCCCGAGAAGATCAGCACCTGCGCGCCGAGCCGGCGGCGGACGGTTTGCGATAATGCGCGATGGTTGAGCGCGCCGTAGAGCACACCGTCGTAGCGTTCGATCGCCCGGAGCGTGGGGGCGGAATCGATCGCCAGGTTCGTGGTCGTGGCAGCCTCCGTCAGGGCCTCACCGACACCGAGCAGTTTCGAGCGCGCCGAGAGATCGCCGAGCATCGCGTGCCCGAGCGCCGCGATCACCTTTCGACGCGCGTCGTCCAGCGCCGCAGTGGGGCGACGGTCGAGCGCGTGCCATGGAGGGCCCTTACCGCCGATGCATTTCCCTTCCGACGGTGGGATGAGGATCAAAGGAGTGACCATCGACAGACTCTCGCTTCGCGTTCGCGATCGGAGCCGGGGCTGCGCTCAGATCGGCAGGAGTGCGCGGTCGAACTGGAGCTCGCGGGCGGCCATCTCGCGTACGTGGGCGAGCATCGCCGCGTGGGTCATGGTGGCGGTGTGCAAGGTGAGCTGCACCCCGAGGCCATCCATCACGCACGCCAGTCGCCACGCTGAGGCCGCCGGGTCGGGCGATCGCAGCCGACCCACCCGAACACCTTCGCGGATGACCTGTTCGAGTACCCGGGCCCACGCGGTATCGAGCTCTTCGGAGATGGCACGCAGGCGTTCGTTGCGGAGCGCGTCACCCCACGCGTCGATCCACAGCACCCAGCTCTGGTCGCGCTCGGCCGACGGGAGGTACTCCTGGAGCACACGATCGAGACGCTCGACCGGGTCGCCCTCGCCCGCGACAGATTCTTCGAGCCGGCGGATGTCGGCCGCCGCGCTGACCCGCAAGGTCTCCGCGAGCAGAGCGTCCTTCGAGGCGAAGTGGTAGTGGATGAGCCCGGTGCTGACCCCGAGCGCGGCCGCGACGTCGGCAATGCGGGTGTGGCCGAACCCTCTCGCCAACACGACGCGCCGCGTGGCCTCGAGTATCTCGGCGCGACGCTGCTCGACGGTGAGAGAGCGTCGACCGTTCGGGGCGGTCCCCACAGCTGGGGCGACGTCGGTCACGCAGGCAAGCGTACCCCTTCGTTCAGGCCGCGAACGCGCTCGCGCCGACCAACACGTCGCGGGCAATGTCGGCGTCGGTCGGCGGCGGGCCGACGTGCAGCCGATTTCGCTCAGGTCGACGATGTCAACCCGTGTACCTCGAGCGATGCGGCGAGCTTACCGAGAGCCAGTCGCCCGCGGGACTTGGCGGTGCCTTCGGGGATGCCGAGCGCGGTTGCCGCGTCGCGATACGACACGCCATCGAGATACACACGCACGACCACTTCGCGTTGTTCGGGAGGCAACCGATCGAGCGCCTCGCGCACGAGCGTGGCCTCCGCGAGAGCGTTTGTGGCCTCCGCGATATCGGGCGTGGCCAGCGGCGCCCGGGTGGTCTCGCGGGCCTCTCGGTTGCGGCGGGCCTGCTCGCTGCGCACCACGTCGACCGAACGCCGGTGGGTGAGCACGCCGAGGTAGGAACGCACCGAACCGACGCCGAGGTCGATGCGCTCGGCGTTCTGCCACACGTGGACGAACACCTCCTGGGCGATCTCCTCGGCGAGGTGTCCGCTTGCGGTGATCCGGCGAGCGAGGCCGAACACGTACGGCGCGAACTGGTCGTACACCTCCGCCAGCGCGGATGCGTCGCCCGCACGGAGTCGCGCGACAGCGCGGCGCTCCCACACGCTCGTCACGGCCATGCACTCACCCACGGACGCGAGCCTAGGTCGTGGCGTGGGCGGTGACGGCGGGACGGCGGGGCGGCGGGGCGGCGAGCACCTTGGTGTTCGGTGCACCGCGTGCGTATGCGCATCTCCGGTGTCCATACGCACCGGGCCGGTAGCCTCCGAGCATGACCGCCAAGCGGCTGACGCAGTACAGCCACGGGGCGGGTTGAGCCTGCAAGCTCGACCCGAGCCACCTCGCGCACGTGCTGCGCGGTCTTACTCCGAACACCCGACCCGAGCTCCTCGTGGGCACGGCAACCGGCGACGACGCCGCCGTGTGGCGACTCGACGACACGCGCGCCCTTGTGGTCACCACTGATTTCTTGACGCCGGTGGTCGACGATGCGCGGGCGTGGGGCGCGATCGCCGCCACCAATGCCGTGTCGGACGTGTACGCCATGGGTGGCCGCCCGCTCCTCGCGCTGAACATCGTGTGCTGGAACGACGACGAGCTCGGCATCGACGTTCTTTCCGAGGTGCTCGCGGGCGCACAAGATGTCGCGATACGCGCTGGCTTCGTCATCGCCGGCGGGCATACGGTCACCGACCCGGAACCGAAGTTCGGCCTCGCGGTGGTGGGCGAGGTGCATCCCGATCGGCTGCTCACCAACGCGGGCTTGCGGCCCGGTGACGCGCTCGTGCTCACCAAGCCGCTCGGCATCGGGGTGGTCACCACCGCCATAAAGCGCGACGGCGCGCCGCAGTCGGTCATCGATGCCGCCGTTGCTTCCATGACCCGTTTGAACGACGATGCGGCGCGCATCGCCCTCGTGCACGGCGCGACCGGCGCCACCGACGTCACCGGTTTCGGATTGCTCGGCCACCTCGGCCGCATGGCGCGCGAGAGTCACGTCGACGTCGCGATCGACGTTGACGCGGTGCCCGTGCTCGACGGTGTGCGCGAGCTCGCGGCCGCGGGGTATCTGCCCGGTGGCTCGGCTCGCAACCTCCAGTGGGTCGTCGAGTGGCTCGACGTCGGCTCGATCGCCGATCCCACGGTGGTGCTGCTCGCCGACGCCCAAACCTCAGGTGGTCTCGTGTTCGGTGTCGCGCCCGGTGAGGTGGCGGCGGTTCTACGCGAGCTTGCGGCCACGGGCCATGTCGCGGCCCACATCGGCTCCACCGCTGCGGGGTCGGGTCGTATGCGACTGCACTGACGGCGGCACGGCGGCGCGACCGGCTCGACTGTCACAGCGGGTGCGTACCATCACCGCATCATGACGATCGACCTGTACACCGTGCGCTTCGGTGCCGCCGCTGCAGCCATGCTCGCAGGCGTGGTCGCCGTGAATCAGCAGGCCGATCCGTTCGCACGCGTCACGGTGCTTGTACCCGACAACCTCACGGGGGTAATGGCCCGTCGCGCACTCGGCGCCGCCCACGGCGTCGTCAACGTCACCTTTGTCACCCCCGCTGGGTTGGCCGCCCAGCTGAGTGGAGGCACCCTGCCGTCGGTTTCTCGTTGCGTGTTGGCGGCGGCGGTGCGCGACACGCTCGCGGTGCAGACCAGCGGGCTCTTTGCTCCGGTAGCGGCCCATCGGGCGACCGAGGCCGCGCTCATCAGTGCCTCGCTCGATTTGGCCGGGGCCGACGGCGCCACCCTCGCCGATCTCGCGCGATCATCGTCGCGGCGCACGCGTGCCGTGGTCGATCTGCACCGCCAGGTCCGTGCGCGGCTTCAGGGCCTCGTCGATGAGCACGACACGGCCCGCCAAGCCGCCACCGCGGTCACCTCCGGTACGGCGCGCGTCGACGACGTCGGCTCGCTCGTGGTGTACCTCGTCGACGAGCTCGCGCCCGCGCATGTGGGGCTTCTGCGCGCATTGGGCACGCGTGTCGACATCACCGTGCTCGTGGGGCTCACCGGTGCGGCCGATGCCGACACGCCGGTCCAGTGGTGGGTCGACACGCTCGAGCGAGCCGACGATGTCGCGTCACGTACCACAGCGCCAGTTGTCGCGTCGCAGATATTCAGCACCACCGACAGCGACGACGAGGTGCGGTACGTGGCGCGGGCGATCTGGGCGCGCGCCGAGGCCGGCACCCCACTCGCGCGCATCGCCGTGTTGTACCCCGCCGCCGATCCATACGCGCGACTGGTGCACGAGCATCTCGAGGCCGCGGGCATCGCCCACAACGGCCCGGCCGTGCGTACGCTCGCCGCGACCGCCGCAGGCCGCGCCGCGCGCGCGCTGCTCGCCGACAGCGGCGGCGCGCTCGGCCGCCGCACAGTGCTCGATCTCGCGGCAATCGCCCCCGGCTGCTCACCTGATGGTGCAGCTCGTCCGGTCGCCGCATGGGAAGTGCTTTCGCGCGCGGCGGGCGTGGTGGGCGGCCTCGTCGATTGGCGGGCCAAGCTGCGCGTGCATGCGCGCGACGCGCCGGCCGACGCCGTGGCCGGTGCGGTCGAGCTGGGCGCCTTCGTCGAGGAGTTGGCAGCCCGTCTCGCGGTCGGCACGGCCATGAGCGAGTGGCCCGCACTCGCACGATGGATGTGCGACACGCTGCAGTGGCTCGTGGGTGACACCCGCTCGTGGCCCGCTCACGAACGCGCCGCGTACGAGGCCGTGCTCGTGTTGGTCGAGCAACTCGCGGCACTTGGCCCCTTCGATCGTCACCCTGATGTCGCCAGGCTTGCACGGGCCATGACGGCCGCACTCGACGTGCCCGCGGCTCGTTTGGGCACGCTCGGAGTCGGCGTGCAGGTGGGCCCGCTCGAGCACGCGCGAGCGCTCGACGCCGACGTCGTCTTCATCATCGGGCTGGCCGAAGGTCTCTGCCCTGCGCCAGCCCGCGACGACACCTTGCTGCCCGACGTCGAACGCCGTCGCGCGCGGTACGGCGAGCTGGCCCTCGCCACTGCTCGCGTCGGCGCACAACATCGCGCGCTGCTCGCGGCGATGGCCGCAGCGCGCCAGGAATGCATCGTCGGGTTTCCCCGCGGCGACCACCGCGGCGGACGCACGCGGCTGGCGTCACGCTGGCTCCTCGACGCGATCGGCGCGGTCACCGGGCAGCGTCCCACGAGTGACCAGATCGATTGGCTCGACCACCCTTGCTTCGTGCCCGTACCCTCGTTCGAGGCTGCCCTGCGGGCCGCACCCACTGCGAGTCACGCCTCGGAACGCCGGCTCCAAGTGCTGTGCGCTGCGCCCGGCTCCGCGCATCTGGTGGCCGAGGGCGCAGTGATCACGCCGGGTCTCGCCCGCGGGTTTGCCGCGGTTGCCGCGCGAGCTTCGGCGGCGTTCACCGAATGGGATGCCAACCTCGCCGGAAGCGCGGTGCCGAGCCCGGCGAACGGTGCCGTGCTGTCGGCCACGAGCCTCGAGCGGTGGGCCGCATGCCCGGCGCGCTATTTCTTCTCGTCGGTGTTGCGCCTACGTGAACGCGATTCGCCCGACGAGCTCGAGGCCGTGGCACCCATCGAGCGGGGCAGCATCGTGCACGAGGTGCTCGAGCGCTTTATCGGCGAGGTCGTGGCACGACCACGCGACGAACGACCGGCGCCCGGCGACCCGTGGTCGCGAGTCGACGCGGCACGGCTTCACGAGATCGCGAGCGAGGTCTTCGCCGCGGCCGAAGCACGCGGGCTCACCGGCCCACCTGTGCTGTGGCGGCTCGAACAAGGCAACCTGCGGCGCACCCTCGATCGGTTCCTCGTCGACGATCCGCTGCAGCGGGCCCGCATGCGAGCCGTGCCCGAGGCGGTCGAGCAACCGTTCGGCTTCCGTGGCGAACCCCCCCTACGGGTGGTTCTCGACGACGGCCGCGAGCTGATGTTCCGCGGCTGGATCGATCGTATCGATCGCACCGACGAGGGCCAGGTGGTCGTGTTCGACTACAAGACGAGCCGCGTCACGGCGTTTCGCGAGCTGCTCGCCGACCCGGTGGCGCGCGGCACCAAGCTCCAGCTGCCGTTGTACGCGCTGGCGGCGACGCAGGCCGCGGCCGGGCCGACCACGGGTCCGGGGGGTGCCTCCGCGCACTACTGGTTCCTCACCTCACCCAGCGCCGATCCGTTGATCGGGTACCCGGTCGACACGGCCAGGCTCGCGCGATTGCGGTCGGTGCTCGGCGTCCTCGTCGACGGCATCGAAGCCGGAATGTTCCTCGCCAACCCCGGGCCGTTCAACCAGTTCTTCGGTACGAACGACAACTGCAACTACTGCGACTTCGATCGCATCTGCCCGCGCTCGCGCGGCGATCAATGGAAGGCGAAGACCGAGGCCCCGACCGACTTCGCGGTCGCGTCCTACGTCACCCTCGTCGGGGGTGGCGCATGAGCGCATCGGAGCCGGTCGATCAGCTCGCTCGTGATCGCATCACCACCACCGGCCTCGCCGACACGCTCTTCGTCGAGGCCGGCGCGGGGACCGGCAAGACGTCCACCCTCGTCGCGCGGTTGGTACGACTCGTCACGCACGAACACGTCGCGTTGCGTGAGATCGCCGCCATCACGTTCACCGAAGCTGCGGCAGCCGAGTTGCGCGATCGGGTACGGCGCTCGTTCGAGTTCGCATGTGCGGGTGACGACCCGGTCGTGGCCGAACGTTGCCGCGACGCGCTCGCCGATCTCGACGGCGCGGCCATCTCCACGTTGCACGCGTTCGCCCAGCGAATCCTGTCCGAGCACCCGATCGAGGTCGCGATACCGCCACGCGTCGACGTGCTCGACGAGGTACAGTCCACGCTCGCGTTCGAGGCTCGTTGGCGCGAAAGCGTCACGCGCTGGCAGGCCGACCCCGTGTTCGAGCCGCTCATCGTGCGCTTGCACAGCGCCGACGTCATGGTGCAGTCCCAGAATCGTGCATCGCTGAAGGACATCGCCGCGGTGCTCAACGCGAACTGGGACCGCCTCGAAGACATCGACCTCGGCGCGATACGCGCGCCGGCTCTCCTCGCACGTCGCACGTTGCACTCGGCGATCGACCACGTCCTTTCGCTGGCCGCCGACTGTCGGGCCAACGACGACCGATTGTTGGGCCACCTCATCGCGATCGCCCCCGAGTTGCGTGAACTGCGCGACGCCGATCCCGCCGATGACGACCTTCTGGTGCGCCTGCTCACGAACCACGGCCGCTGGACAGCCAGCGGGTCGGGGAAGAAAGCCAACTGGCCCGACGTCGACGCAGCCCGCGCCGCGTTGGTTGCGCTCGACGCGGCGGCCACCGTGTTGCGCGAGTTCACGCTCGCGGCTGCGCATGCGCGCCGCGACCGTGGCGAGCTCGAGTTCCACGATCTGCTCGTGCTGGCGCGCCGATTGCTGCGCACCAGCGATTTCGCTCGTCGAGCGTTGCACGAGCGCTACACGCGGCTGCTGCTCGACGAGTTCCAAGACACCGACCCGATCCAGATCGAGCTGGCAATGCTCATCGCGAGCGCGCCCGACCCCGGCGGCGTCGACGCGTCGAATGAGTGGTCGACGCTCTCTGCTCCTTCTGGTCGGGTGTTCGTCGTGGGCGATCCGAAGCAGTCGATCTATCGTTTTCGTCGCGCCGATATCGCGTTGTTCCAACGTGCTCGCGAGGTGTTCGGTGCCGCCGCGCATGTCGCGCTCGTCGCGAACTTTCGCACTGTCGAGCCCATCGTCTCGTGGGTGAACGCGGTGTTCGGCGCGCTCATGCCCGTCGAACGCGCCGGCCAGCCGCGCTACAGCGCGCTGGCGCCCACGCGCCGCGCGTCCGAATCGGCCGATCATCAGGTGTGCTTGTTCGGCCCGTGCCACGACGACGATCCCGACGCGTCGACGCTGCGCGAACGTGAGGCGGCCGATGTCGCGGCCATTGTCGACACCATCCGTCACGATCCGGCGAGCCGTCCGGTGTGGCAGGTGGGTCGCGACGGCCTTGGCGCGTGGCGCGACGCGACCTGTGCCGACATCACCGTGCTGATCCCGTCGCGCCAGTCGTTGCCCATGCTCGAGGTCGCGCTCGCCGAGCGCGACGTGCCGTACCGCATCGACACGAGCACGCTGGTGTTCGACTCGCCGGAGATTCGCGACCTGTTGTCGATCGTGGCCGCCGTCGACGATCCCTCCGACGAGTTGGCCACGGTCGCCGCCTTGCGTAGCCCGGTGCTCGCATGCAACGACCGCGACCTGTTCGCCTGGGTTCAGGCGGGCGGTTCGTGGGATTACCGGGCCACGGTTCCCGTTGCCTGCGTCGGCGGAGCAGTGGCCGAGTCCATGGCGGCGCTCGCGTGCTGGCACGAAGCCGCCCGCTGGTGCGAGCCGGGCACGTTGCTCGAACAGATCGTCCGTTCCCGCGACGTCTTTGCGCTCGCGCTCTCGCATCGGCGGCCGCGCGACGCATGGCGGCGCGTGCGGTTCCTCATCGACCAGGCCCGCCGTTTCGCGGATGTCGGCGGTGGGCACCTGCGGGCGTTTCTCGACTGGACCGCGCTTCAGCGCCGTGAGGGCTCGAGGGTGCCCGAACCATTGCTGCCCGAGACCGACGACGACGCGGTCCGCGTCATGACGTTCCACGGCGCGAAGGGCCTCGAGTTCCCGATCGTGGTGTTGTCGGGGTTGACCACCCAGGAGAACGCGGGCCGCCGCGGTCCGCAGGTGCACTGGGATTCAGCGGGCCGGCCGGCGGTGCGGCTCAGCTCCGCCGCGACCACAGAGAACTTCGACGTGCTGAACGACTTCGAGTCCGAGATGGACGCGGACGAGAAGCTGCGATTGCTCTACGTGGGCGCCACTCGCGCCCGCGATCACCTCTTCGTGTCGACCCACCGGCGGCCGCGCAACGTCGTCAAGGTCGACACCCACGCGGCCCGCGTCCACCTCACCAGCGCGGATGCGGGGTCCGGGCTCTGGCTCGGCATCGATCCGATGGCGTCGCTGGCGCTCGCATGGCCGGCCGGCGCCGGTTCGGACACCCGCGTCGTGAACCGTACGACGCTCGACCAACCCGACCAACCCGACCCGCAGGTGACCGCCCACGCGTTCGCGGCGTGGTGCGCCGTCCGCTCCCGTTTGGAGAGAACCGGCGCGGCGCGTTCGGTGTGGTCCGCGACCGCACTGGCGCACGCGGTGCACGAGGCGACGCCCGGATCACCCGGATCACCCGGATCACCCGGCGCGTCCGTCGAGCTGCCCGCCGGCATCGTCGAGGCCGTCGATTCGGTCACCCGAGACGAGCACGCGGCGCGTTCGCACGGCCGCGCGGGCACGGTTTTCGGCCGCACCGTCCACGCGGTGCTGCAGCACGCGACCGTCGGTGATCTGACCGCGCTCGTCGCCCTGGCCGAGCAGGCCGTGGCCGATGCGGCCTTGCCCGCCACCGCGGTGGCCGATGTGTGCGCCAGCGCGGCGAGCGTGCGCGCCGCGCCGACCGTTCAGGCTGCGCTCGGTTCGGCGCGCCACTGGCGCGAAATGTCGGTCTACGCCCCGCTCGTGGCGGGCGTGACCGATGCGCCGGTCCTCGAAGGCTTCGTCGACCTGCTTGCCGAAATCGACGGCGAGTTGGTGCTCGTCGATTACAAGACCGATCGCGTTGAACATCGTTTGCTCGATGCGCACGTCGAGCGGTACACCCCACAGCTCGCGGCCTACGCCGCGGCGATCGAGGTCGCGACGGGCCGGGTGGTCGATCGTGCGGTTCTGGTGTTCTCGGGTGTGGTGGGCGCGGGCGGCGCGATCGAGCGCACTGTGCCCGACCTGGCCGCAGCCCGCCGCCACATCACGGCGTTTCTGACCCAAAACGGCCGCTGACCGGCCGCCCGCAGGGCGACCGGTCAGCGGCCGAGGGAGTCGAAATCGACGAGTTGGTCAGTCGGCGATCTTGCGTCGGCGGCCGAGGCTCACGAGCCCCAGGCCGAAGGCGAGGAGCGTCGCACCGATGCCGGCGTTGGTGGCCGTGTGGCTCCCGGTGAAGGCCAGCACGTCCTTCGTCGGGGCAGCGATCTCGGCGGTGATCGCGGTACCGAGCACCTGGGTGGGAACGCTGGTCGTCGGGGTGATTTCGACCTTTTGGGTCACCGTGGTGGTGGGGGCCATCACACAGTCGGTGAACCACTTCTTCGACCACAGCACCTGGGACGTGTCGAGGTCGGTCACGATGACCTCGGTCCACTGGTCCTCGGTGAGCCCGATGGTCTTGTCGATCGAGCCACCGTACGAGGCGACGGTGTAGTCGAAGGCCGCACCGTTGACGCTCACCCGCAGGTGGGCCTTCGCGGTGCCGTTGTTGGTCATCGTAAGCACAGCCTTGTCACACGAGATGTTCGCGTTCACCGAGGACTCGGTGTAGAGCGGCGACCAGTTGAAGCACACCGACGTCGGATAGAAGCGATTTTCGGAGTCGTCGGTCTTCATCCACTCGCTGGCGTGGACGAGCTCGACACGGTCTGCCTCTTCGAAGATGTCGACCCGGCCGAGCGGGGTGATGGCCCAGGCGAAGGGTTCGTCATCGAGGAGATCGGGGGTGAAGGCGGCAGTGGCGGCGAGCATGGTGTCGCCCTTCCAGTACTCGACCCGCATCTTTTCGTACTTCTCCGCCTTCGGCTTGGGTGCCTGCAACGCGTCGCCGATCACGTTCAGGACGACGGCCTGCTCGTTGTCGCCTTCATCCTGCTCGTGCGGGAGCCGGGCGTCCCAGGTGATTGCTTCGCTGACGTTGATCGACCCGGCGGGCTTGGTGAGACCGGGGATCACGTAGCGGGGGTGGCTCTTCGAGAGCACGGGCGTTGCCTTGGCGTCGGCCGCGGTCCACAGGTACCCGGCGCAGGCGCCCGGAGTGGGAGGTCCGACCGGGTCGTGGCTTTGGCCGAGCGTCGCCGTGGCACTGGCCGCGGACGGGAAGAGAAAGGGGACAGCAGCGATGGTCGCAACAATTCCAGCGACGCGGGCACGGCGGTTCGGGGTCACGGTGGCTCCTCGGGGAAAACAGGCCGTTCGCACGACCCGTGGTGGGTTCGATGCGGGGCCGGTCTCGCGTGACTCCCCGCCAACCCAGCGACCGGGTCAGTTGGCGGATCAGGGTCTCCCCGTTCGGTCGTGGCTCCTGGCCACTCCCGACAAGAGAAGAATACGGAGAGTAGTTATTTGACCGCATGAGGCGTTCGACTCGTTCGACCCGTTCCTGTTGCGGGCGGGGGCCCGTCCGGCACCGACCCCGGCGCTGCCGGGTGGATACGCCTGTCGGAGCATCCACTACCATCACCGGGTCAGCGCCGACGGGGGACCACACATGGGCATGCCAACCGACATCGGGATAGTCGACCTCGGGATGGGGTTCCCGTACCAAAGTGTCGAGGAGAAGAAGCGCACCTACGACTTCTTCCGGGCCAATCTCAAGGACAAGGAGTCCTTGCAGGAGATGGAGTTCCCTGCGCAGTACATGTTCAAGCAGGTTCCTGACGTCGTGCCTCCCGATGTCGACCCGGTGCAGTACATCGTCGACAAGATGGATGCCTTCGGAATCGATCTGGCGAAGGTAGGTCTCGGGCCCAACGGCATCCGCGCGAAGCAGCTGTATCCCGAGCGGTTTTTCCTGTCGATGTCGATCAACCCGCACGAAGGCGTCGAGGCGCTCCGCAAGATGGAGGCGGCCAAGGCCGATCACGACATCGTGTCGGTGAGCATCTTCCCGAGCGGTCTGGTGCCGCAGGCGGCGGTGAATGACAAGAAGCTCTACCCCGTGTACATGAAGTGCGTCGAGCTCGACATCCCCATGTGCATTAACGGGGGCATCGTCGGCCCGCGTATGCCGAGCTGGCCCCAACACATCGAACATTTCGACGAGGTCTGTTACGACTTCCCCGACCTCAAGATCGTGATCATGCACGGCGCCGAGCCGTGGACCGCGCTTGCCGTCAAGCTCATGTTGAAATGGCCGGGTCTGCACTACATGACGAGCGCGTTCGCGCCCAAGCACTATCCGAAGGACATCATCAACTACGCGAACTCGCGTGGCGCGGACAAGATCATGTACTGCGGCTACTTCCCCGCGGGCCTGACACTGGAACGCCAGTTCCGAGACATGCCGAACGTACCGTTCAAGGACGAAGTCTGGCCGAAGTTCCTCCGCGAGAACGCCATGCGCGTGTTCAAGCTCGACGCTGCCCGGAAGTAGCGGTCGTGGGCGAACCGTCGACGCCCACCATCGCATTCACTGCGCAACTCTTGTCGGCGCCCTCGGCCACGGCGTGGCGAGCGCTGTGCCGTGAGGTCGAACAGCTCGGCTACGCGGGCATCTCGGTGTCGGATCATTTCGGCGCACAGTTCGCGCCGGTTGTTGCGCTGGCCGCCGCCGCGTCGGCCACCGAACGCATCACGCTCGGGTTCAACGTTCTTGCGAACGATTTTCGCCATCCGGCAATGCTCGCGAAAGAGCTGGCGACACTCGACGTGTTGAGCGACGGTCGCGTGCTCGCCGGGCTCGGTGCGGGCTGGATGCACGCGGACTACGCGCAGACCGGTTTGACGTTCGCCGCGGCCGGCGAACGCATCGACCGCCTCGTCGAAGCGGTGGCGGTGCTCCGCGGGTTGTGGGCCACTGGCTCCTTCTCGTTCGCCGGAACCCACTACCGCATCGACGGTCTCGAAGGGCTGCCCCGTCCCGTGCAGCCGGGTGGTCCGCCTGTGCTGCTCGGCGGCGGGGCGCGACGCATGCTCACTACCGCGGGCGCGCTCGCCGACGTGGTCGGCGTCGCCCTCGACAACCGCAGCGGCGTGGCCGGCGCAGCAGCGGCATCGGTCAGCTCCACGGCGGCGTCCACGCGCGAAAAGCTCGCGTGGATCCGTGCGGGTGCGGTGTCGGCGGGCCGACCGACACCGCCGGTCAGCGTACGGGTGCTCACCGTACGGGTCACCGACGAACGATGGCCCGCGGCTGCTGAGCTCGGCCGGCCGCTCGGCCTCGATGCCGCCGAGCTGCTCGGGTCGCCCCACGCGCTCGTCGGTACGGCGCGCCAGATCGTCGACGACCTGTTGGCCCGACACGAGGAGTACGGCTTCGCGCGCTACGTGGTGAGCCAATCGGCGATGGGCGAGCTCGCGTCGGTCGTGAGCGCGTTGGCGCCGCCGCCGTGAAACCGGCAGGCTGATTGCATGCGCTTTCGACTGCTCGGCGCCACCGGAGTTCACGTGAGCGCCTTCTCGCTCGGCACCATGTCGTTCGGCGCGCTCGGTAACACTGACCACGACGACTGTGTGCGCATGGTGGGGCGTGCGCTAGACGCAGGGGTCAATTGCATAGACACCGCCGACGTCTACTCGCAGGGTGAATCCGAGGAGATCTGCGCCAAGGCCCTGGCCGGCGTGCGCGACGAGATCGTGCTGTCGACCAAGTGCTACTGGCCGATGGGCACCGACCCGAATCGCCGTGGGTTGTCCCGACGCTGGATCGTGCGGGCCTGCGAGGAGAGCCTGCGGCGTCTTCGCACGGACCACATCGACATCTACCACTTGCACAAACCCGATCTGGCAACCGACCTCGACGAAACGCTTGGCGCGATGGATGACCTCGTGCATGCGGGCAAGGTGCGAACGGTCGCGATGTCGACATTTCCGGCCGACCTCATCGTCGAGGCGCAATGGGTCGCGTCGCGGCGCGCGTATGCGCGTCCGCGCGTCGAGCAGCCGCCCTACTCGGTGTTCGTACGCGGCATCGAGCGCGACGTGCTGCCCACGTGCGCGCGCTATGGCATGGGCGTGCTCGTGTGGGGGCCGCTCAACAGCGGTTGGCTGAGCGGCAAGTACGCCGGCGGCGCGGTGCCTGTCGGCTCACGCGGCGAACGCTGGGCCTCGCGCGGCGGACGCGGTTGGCAACTCGATCGTGAGCCGGTTCGACGCAAGCTCGAGTTGGTCGCCGCGCTCGCCGCGCTCGCAGGCGATCACGGTCTCACCCTGTTGCAGCTCGCGCTCGCCTTCGCCATCGAGCACCCTGCGGTGAGTTCCGCGATCATCGGGCCGCGCACGATGGCCCAGCTCGACGAGCAACTGGGGGCGGTCGACGCTCGCCTCGGCCCCGAACTACTCGACGCGATCGACGCGTTGGTGCCACCCGGCACCAACGTCGATCACGACGCTGATGCCGGGTGGGTGCCGCCATGGATCAGCGATGCAAGCCACCGACGCCGTGGGTGAGCCTTCCACAACGGGCATGCTGCGCTCAGCCCACGCCGAGGTCTATCACCAAGGCCTCGTGGACCAGGCGCGCGCAACGGCCCCGGTGCCTTCGGGTGAGCTCGACGAGTTGGCGAAGATCATGACGAACGCCGCGCGCGGCGCGATTCGGGTGACGAAGCGTCGCCATTACCGCGAGCACGAGCGCGTCGAGTCGGGCGAAATCGGCGCGCGCGCGGCGTGCCAACGGCTCGATGCGGGGTTCGTCCTTACGCAAGTCGGCGATCCAGCCCTGGTCACCTTCGGCTGCCATCACATGGCGGTGCAGGCAGGCTCGATAGGCATGCAACTTGGCTTCGACCTCGGCGAACCAGGTGTCGCCGCCGTGGCGCGAACGCAGCGATTGCTCGAG
>JANMVY010000835.1:0-6334 GCA_031393535.1 Actinomycetes bacterium
GATGCCTGCCGCGGGGCGATGAGCGACAATCCGTTGTCACGCATGACGAGGCGGATCTCGGCCTCGGTGAAGCCCTCGAGGTCGTGCACGAAATCGGTCGGGTGGGCAAGACCTTCGGCGTGGGGCCAGTCACTCCCGAAGATGACGTGTTCGGCGCCGATTGCGTCGCGCAACGCGAGCAGGTCGTCTTCGTAGTACGGCGCGACCCACACGTGTTTGGCGAAGGTGTCGAGCGGGTTCTCGGTGAACGCATAGCTGTGTTGGCCGTAGGCCTTCTTCAGCTTCTTGAACAACGGCCACACCCACTCGCTGCCGTTTTCTATCGTTGCCACCCGCAGGTTCTGGTGGCGCGCGAACACGCCTTCGGCGATCAGCGACGCGATCGCGTCGCTGATGGGCGACCAGGTGAGCAGCGCCTTCAGGGGCTCGTAACGGAAGGCCTCGAACTCGGCGTTCTGACCCCAGTAGTCGAGCATGAACCCGTAGCCCGCGTCGCCCGAGTGGATGGCCAGCGTGATGCCTGCGTCGTTGAGTCGCCGCCAGAACGGCTCGTGCGCCTCGTGGCCGAGCGAACGGCGTTGCCCGTCGGGCCCGAGCACCGACGAGGCGCGCATGTTGACGACGCGCGCATCGTGCGCGATCGCCCATTCGAGCTCCTCGGTGGCCCAATCGACATCGGCGAGCGAGATGTACGCCGCGCTGAAGATGCGGTTCTGGTAGTTGAGACCCCAGTCGGCCTCGACCCAGCGGTTGAACGCCCGGAACGCGGCGAGCATCGCCTGACGATCCTTCTCGAGCGCGGACTCCATGCCGACGCCGAGCGTGGGGAACATGAAGCACGCCTCGACCTGCTGCGCGTCGAGATCGGCGATGCGTGCGTCGCGATTGCGGTACGAAGGGCTGATCGGATCGAGCTCGCCGAAGGCGGCGCGAATGTCCTGCGCCGACTGCTTCGCCCGGAAGTACGTGTCGAGGCACCCCGGCTTCGCCACCGGGTCAAACGTGGGGTTCGGGATGAAGCGGTTGATCTTGCCCGCCACGAGCAGCCGCTTCTTGCCGTCGACCTGGGCCCATTGCATGCACCGCTTCACCATGTCGCGGGGCATGAAGCGAATGAAGGCGTCTTCGGCCTCGTAGTAGTGCTGATCGGCGTCGAACGCCAGATAGCCGAGCTCGGTCATGCGCGCATCTCCTTGATCGTTGCCATGCTACGGGGTGGCGAACGCCCGTCCCAACGGCCGCTGCGGTGGTCAGTCGCGGTAGACGATGTCCGAGGTGAACATGACCGAGTTGGTCCGGTCGACAAACCGTTCCTCGTCCGCGCCGGCGTCGTCCGCGAGCGTCGGATCGGCCGCGAAACCGGCGAGCATCGCTTCGAGCGACACCGCGTGCAGTTCGGAGACGCTGTCGGCCGCCCACAGACCGAACCCCGCGGTGGTGGCGAGCGCTCGCGAGGTGTCCGCGTCGATGTGGAACTGCACGTAACCCTCGATGCCCTGCGTGCGCAGCCCGAACTTCGCATGGTTGTGGATGTAGTGGTCGAGGTACTGCTCGTGGCCGGTGTGGATTCTGCGGCGCATGAGGTACTGGTACCGCACGGGTGTCGGCGGACCCGGGATCACCACGTGGTCGTCGCCGCCGAACACCCCGGACAGGTCGACGTGCACCAGCGTGCCGAAGCGATCGGCGAGCCCGTCGAGCGGTGCTCCCGCGGCTTCGATCGCGTCGAAACGCGCGTCGATCGACGCCTCGAATGACCGCATGCCGGGCACGGCGAGCGCGAACGGGTCAGAGGCGATTTGACGCATCGCGCACACCGAGGTTGCACCCGCGGCGCGCAGACGCGTGGCTTCGGTGACAACGGCGGCGGTCAGGGCGGAACCCGCGCCCCCGCGGGCCGCGAACAACAACAAGAGCTTCATCGGCTGCACGCTACGCCATCTGCGAATAGGCCGTCAGTGGGCCGGGATCACTGCGGTGGGTACGACCGCGTGGTTCACGCACTGCGTCGCGACCGAGCCGAGCAGCAGGCCCGTGAAGCCGCCGTGACCACGCGCGCCTACCACGAGCAACGTGGCGCCTTCGGCCTCGGCGAGCAACACGCGCGCAGCCGAGCCCTCCTTCACCACGCGCTCGACCGTGACCCCATCGGGGATGCCGACGTCGGCGAGCACGGTGTCGAGCGCCTCCTCGGAGGCACCTTGCATCTCCACGGCAGGTGCGACCGCGCCGCCGAGTGGAGCAGGCACAAGCGCGATGTAGGGGTATTGCCACACACTGACGGCCTTCACGGTCGCGCCTCGCCGCAAGGCTTCGGTGAATGCCCATTCGAGCGCGGCCCGTGAGCCGCCTGAACCGTCGACGCCCACAACGATCGTGTCCATACATGCATCCTCTGTCGCCAAGGCGCGGCGCGAGAGTCGCGCGGTCGCCGGTCGGTGAACTGATCATTGCCGCGATTCGTCAGCGGGGCGCAGGGTCATTGGTCCCTAGCCCCTTCCTGGGTGCCGCCGTACCGTCGAGCAAGGAAGGGGTGCGGTGATGTTCGTCCACGACTTCGTCAGTGTCAACCGCCCCGCCTTGGCGGTCGTCGACGGCTTTGTTCGACTCCAGCCGTCGCTCGGGCCGATGGTGCTCGCGGCATGGAACGCCGACAGCGACCTCTGGGCGCGCCTCGGTGTCGCGCACCCGGTGTACGCGCCGAGTTGGCCGATCCACGTCGAGGTCGGCCCACCGCGGGTGCGTCCTGACGCCGTCGTGATCCCCTTACAGTGGCGAAGCGGCGACGCCGAGCATCGTGTTGCGCTCGAAGCCGACCTCGAGATTGCGGCGTTCGGTAGCAACGTGACCCACCTGCACCTGCTCGGGCGGTACGCGTTACCACCGTCGATCGAGCGATGGTCGGCCGAATCGAGTCGAGCACACCGCGCAACCGTGTCGGCCGTGCGTCGTTTCCTGCAGATGGTGGCCGAACAGCTCGACGACGTGGCGTGACGCGTGGCCCGCGGACCACGGGTGCTCACTCGATCGGTCGCAGCAGATGTTGACTGAGGTCGCCGAAGAGCTCGCTGATGTAGTGCCGCTTCGTGAACCACCACTCGCCTTCGATGATGGCGAACTCGTCGTGGTAGCGCCCGGCGATGATCGGTTGCAGAGCAAGCCCCCCGACCTGTTGGAACACAGTGAAGTACGACCGTGCGGTCGCCACGGTGGCACCGGGTTCGACCTCGATGATGAGGTTGGTCGTGACGTGCTTGGTGTGCGGCGTGCCGTTGTCGGGGTAGCGGCGGGTCCACGTCTCGAACTGCTCCTGTGCGAGCGCGGCTCCGAGACGGACCTCGTCACTCAGGTCGGTGGTAATTGCCGCGTGGGTGAAGATGCGACCAACGCCGGCGAAGTCGCCGAGGTCCATGAGCTCGGCGTAGTGCAGCACCAGGTTCGAGATGGCGAGCGCGGAATCGGTCATCGAAGGTTCTCCAGGGTGTGTCGTGCGGTCACGGCATCATCGTGACGCCACCGTTGGCCCGCAAGATCTGGCCGGTGACGAACGCGGACGCATCGGAAGCGAGATACAGCATCTGCATGGCCTGGTCGCGTGCCTGCCCGATGCGGTTGAGCGGTGATTGCGCGGAGCGCAACTTCCACATCTCGTCACGGGCGGCTTCGTCGACGAACCCGTCTGATGCCTTCCAGGTGCGCTGGGTCATGGGCGTGTCGGTGAAGCCCGGTGCGATTCCGTTGACGCGCACGCCGTGCGGGCCCACCTCGGTGGCGAGAGTGCGCGTGAGCATGCCAACCGCGGCCTTGGTGAGCGCGTAGCACGACAAGGTGGGCACGGGCATGTCCATACCGGTCGACGCCACGTTGATGATGCTGCCGCGCTGCTGGGCGATCATGACCTTCGCCGCCGCGGCACACCCGAAATAGACGCCTTTCAGGTTCACCGCGATCACCGCGTCGAGCTCCTCTTCGGAGGTGTCGACCACCAGATTGTTGCGGATGATCCCTGCGACGTTGGCCATGATGTCGACTGAGCCGAACTCTTGCTTTGCCGTCTGCACCAACGCCTCTACCTCGCTGCGCTTCGACACATCGGTCGGCACGGCGATGGCCCGGCCACCCACCGCCTCGACCAGCCGCACGGTGTCGAACAATCCGTCGGTCTTCACGTCGGCGATCACCACCCGGGCACCGGCCGCCGCGAACACCGCTGCGGCTTCACGACCGATGCCACCCCCGGCACCCGTGACCACCGCGACACGTCCCGTCAGATCGAAGGCCTTGATGATCGATTGGTCCATGGCCACCGAGGTTAGATGGCCAGAACGCGCTGCGCTCGAAGCAGTCAGCGCATCCGTTTCCACACCATGTCGGTCTCGATGTCGGGGTCGAGGAACACGCCGGGGTCCTGCTTGTCGACGTGGCCCATCAGACCGCGATACACCCCGTAGCCGAGCATCTCCTGCAAACGGCGCGGGTACGTCTTGGCCATGTCGCGGGGCACGCCGAGCAGCTGGTTTTCCTCCTGGCGCATGTAGCCCGCACAGTGGTTCACCACGATCGCGAGGCGACGAGCAGCAGAATCGTTGTCGCCGCCGCCGTGCCAGATCGAACCGTTGTAGACGATCACGCTGCCCTTCGCCATGACCGCGCGTACGGCGTCGTCGACGCGCTCACCCTTCGTCGGGCGGCGATCGAAACGATGCGAACCGGGCACCACATGCGTGCACCCGTTGTCGATGGTGAAATCGGTGAGCGCCCAGATCGCGACGCATACGATCGGGTGATGCGGGCGCACCAACGCGATCGAACCGTCGTCGGCGTGCAGCGGCTGGGCACGCTGGCCGGGGTTCATCTCGATGGCCGTGAGCGACGACAGCAGACACTGACGATCGAGCACCCGCTCGACGAGTGGCAGCACCGCGGCGTGCAACGGCACCTGCGCGAAGATCGGATCGCGCGCGAGCAGGTTGAAGATGCGGCGCGTGTGCTCGCCGAGGAATGCGTTCTCGCCGAACGTGATGTCGAGCTCGACCATGAGACGGTCGACCGTGGCCACGAGCATGTCGACGAGCGCGGGCTCGATCGCTCCTTGGAGCACGGTGAAACCGTCGGTCGCGATCGCCTCTGCATGACGATCGAGTTCAATGTCGGTCAGCATCAGGCTCGTCCCCTCACTCGGAACCGGTGGCTGCGAGGTGCCACATTCCTTCGTACACCCATGCCAACGCGTCGCGGGCATCCGGCTCGAGATAGCCCGGCTCACCCGGCAACAACACGACGAACGAGCCCCGGTCGTCGCCTATCACCCGCGGCGCCACACCCGGCCCGCTCGATGCACGCGCCGCGGCGAGCAGGTCGGCGGAACTCGAGTAGCGCTCGAGCACCCGTAGCCACGCGACAGTGGGCGGCAACATCACGAGCCCGCCCGCGCGCCATTCGGCGAGCGCGTCGGCCGGCGTGCGCCACTCGCAGTGCACCGCTTCGATCGCGTCGACCACGGCCTCCTGGCAAGACGGCATCTGCGCCACGAAGAACCGAGTGTCGTAGCGGCGCGGTGGGCCGACAGGTGTGATCCAACGGCCGACGTCGTACATCGCCCGCGCGTCGATGAGCAGCGCCTCCTCGTCGAGCACGTCGAGCAACGTGCGGTGCCCACGATCGACATCGTGGCGATGACGCACCGCCACTGCGTGCTCACAAGGGTGACCCCGGGCATCGCACGCGAGCAGCACACCCACCTCTTCGAGCGTCTCGCGGGCCACGGCAACCCAATACGCGAGTGCGTCGGCGGCGTCGAGTCGGCGCACCATCTCGGCGCGAGAACGGCCGTGGACCCGGGCGTCGTAGGCGAGGTCGTCGTCGTGGTCGTCGATACCCCCACCGGGGAACACGGTCATGCCTCCGACGAACGTGCTACCCGCGCGTCGGCGGAGGCACAACACCTCGAACTCGGGCCGATCGTCGACGACTATCACGGTGGCCGCACGCTGCACGGGAACAGTCCGCGGGTCGAAGCCGCTGGGCGCGGTCGTCATCGGGAATTCCCGGGGTACTCTATCTCGGCGCGGGTTCCGACCTCGAGACGAGGAGGTACCCCATGGGTGCTCACGTGAATGGTCCCCGGCAGTCGCACGGTCGGCGTTCGCCCGCCCTGCGCCCCTCGCCGTCGCTCTTCGAGTGCAACGAACGGCTCGAGCAATCGCTGCGTTCGCGCCACGGCGGCGACACCTGGTTCGCCGAGGTCGAAGCCAAGTTGCATGCCTATCGAGCCTGCCTGCACCGCCATGTGATGGCAGCCGAAGGTGACCAGGGCTGGATCGCCGACTTGCGT
>JANMVY010000542.1:0-1773 GCA_031393535.1 Actinomycetes bacterium
GTGCTCTGTTGCAGCACTTGGCTGAAATCGACGATCTCCACGGACACCCACCACTCGTCACGACGATGACCTCCGTTCGGCGGGAGGTCAGGTCTTTTTGAGTTGGTTGTCCGTTTGTTGTGATCCGCGGCCGAGTGCCGCTGCCTCCGTCAACGATATGGCGAGGCGACCTGATCGGTTCGCGCGTACAAGAGCCGGCGCAACTGGGCCTCGATGTCCTCGCACGCGGAGGCCAGAGTCAGCGCACGCACCCGCACCGCTTCAGGGAGCTCGCCTTCGGGCGATTCCCACGGGGTGTCGGGCATCGGCCCCTCGCCGGCGACGAACGCACGTTGGCGATCGAGCAACGCTTCGAGCGCGTCGAGCGCGATGCTCCAGTCTCGGTCGTTCACCGGACCGTCACCACACCATCGACGCAGGCCGCGCGCCAGCTCTCACGCAACGGCGTGATGATCTCGACAGCGACGCGCACCGGCGAGGGGTCGCCGTTCGACGATGCCGAAAGCAGCTTCTGGTACACGAAGTCGTATATCCGGTCGAGGTTTCGCGCGAGATCGCCACCGCGTTCGGCATCGAGCGAGAAGCGCAACTCGATCACGATCTCCTGTGCTCGGATGAGCCAACGGCGGCCCGCGATCTTGTCACCGGCGTCGAACAGATCGATCGCGCGGAACGAGTTCGCAACGAGCGAGTCGAACAGCATCGAGATCAACATCGCCGGCGTCGCGGTCGCGATCTGCTGCTCGAGGTACCGGCTGGCATCAGGATGGGCCACGTCAATCATCCCCTCGTTGTGCTTCCGGTGCCGAGCGAGGCAGAGAGCCGTGAGCCCTGTGCACGAATCTGGCTGAGAAGCGTCTCCATCTGGCCGAATTGGCGACGCAGGCGGGTCTCGGTGATCGAGATGCGCCGTTCGAGGTCGGTGACCCGATCCTCGTAGCTGCGGCGCAGCGAGGAAAGGCTGCCCGTGGCACTCGCCAGGCCGGAGTCGACAACGCTGGCGCTTGCGAGGTTGCGCATCAATCCACCGCCGGCGCCCGCGACGTAGGTGACCGATCCGAAGGCGCCTGTCGTCGTCGAGTCGACCCGAAGGCGAAGCCCGCTCGCGTGGCCGGACGATGCGGTGAGCACCTGACCGGCACCGAGCGCGGCGACACCATCGATCGTGCCCTCGACATCCACGCCGACGGCATTGTTGGCCGCGGCCGCCACGGCACCACCGAGACCGGTCGATCCGGCACCCGCGCGCGACGAGGTGACCGTGAGCGAGGTGGCCGAGCCGTAGTTGTTCGAACGCACGCGCACCGCGCCACCGGTCAGTTCGGCGACACCCGCGAAGCCCTTCGACGCGAACGCCGAGTTGATCGCGGTGACGACGTCGGCGGGTGTTTGACCGCTGGTCAAGTTCACCGAGACCGACGTGGAACCGAGTACGAAGTCCACCTTCTCATCGGCGCCGAGCACCGTGAACGCCGCACCGGTCACCGTCGCTTTCGTCGCGGCCCGGGTGACGGCGACCGCGTAGGTTCCTTCGACCGTGCTGTCGCTGCCGCTCACGAACGAAACGGTGGCGTTCGTCGCGGTCGCCGAGCGGGCGAACACCTGCCCGACCGAACTCGCATTTGTCTTGATCGCGTTGGCGAGCTTCGCCTCGTCGAGCTTGTACCGGCCGTTCGCGTCGACCGTGACGCCGAGTTGTTGAAGGTTGCGGAAGGTCCCGCCGGCGACGGTGGCCGACATGGGCGAGGTGAGCGACTGACGGATCCGCTGCGC
>JANMVY010000584.1:0-9928 GCA_031393535.1 Actinomycetes bacterium
TGTGGGAACGCCTCCTCGAGACCGGCGCGCCGGGCATGGGGGTGGCCGAGTCGCGCGGTGGCGGCGGCGCATCGCTCAGCGACCTCGTGGTCGTCGCCGAGGAGCTCGGTCGGGCGATTGCACCGGTGCCACTCGTCGAACACATGATCGCGGCGAGGCTCTTCTCCGAGGCCGACATCGTGAGCGGTGAGGCAATCGCCACCCTTGCGCTGCATCCCACCGATCACTCGGGCATGTGGCGCATCGTGCCCGCGGGAGCAGTGGCCGACGTGGTCATCGGCGTCGACGGCGCGGATCTCGTCGCAGTGCGCAACGACTCGCCGGGTGGCGGCCCGCGCAATCATGCAGCCGCGCCGCTCGCGAACCGCAACGCGCGGGTGGGTGAGCGCACCGTGCTCGGCTCGGCACGCGAGTTCGACCACGCGCTCGCGGAATGGAAGACCGTCACCGCGGGCGCGCTCGTGGGCATCGCCGCGCAAGCCCTCGACATCGCGGTCGACTACGTCATGTCACGCCACCAGTTCGGTGTACCGATCGGTTCGTTCCAGGCGGTGCAACAAGGGCTCGCCGACCTCCCGATCCACATCGAAGGTGGTCGGCTGCTCACGTACAAGGCTGCGTGGGCCGGCGACCGTGGCACACCGGGTTTCACCGACGCCGACGACTGCAACGTCACCGACTTCGCTGCTCTCGCGTCGATGGCGTTCGTTTTCGTGGCCGACGCCGCCGCGCACGCCACCGATCGCAGCCTGCACTACCACGGCGGATACGGCTTCGCGGAGGAGTACGACATCCAGCTCTTCTATCGACGCGCTCGTGGCTGGGCGCTGGTGTACGACGACCCGAGCCGTGAGGCTGTGCGGTTGGCCGACCGCCTCTTCGCAAGGAGCAACTGATGGACTTCGCACTCCCCCCGCACGTCGAAGCGTACCGAGACGAGATCCGCCGAGTCGTCGCAGAGAGCGTCACCCCCGAGATCATCGACCGCCAGCACAGCTCTGGCACGTTCAACAGCTACGAACTGAACCGAGCGATGGCCAAGGCGGGACTACTCGAACGAGCGGTCCCCGGTCTCGGCAAAGGTGACCCCATCGAGTTGTGGATGCTCTTCCACGAGCTCGAGAAGTTGCAGGCGCCCTACGACTCGATCTCGGTGTCGCTCATGGTCGCGGGGGTCATCAACGCGGTCGGCACCGAGTGGCAGAAGGAGCAGGTGATCCCCTCGGTTCTCACCGGCGAGGGTCTCGTGTGCATGGGGTACAGCGAGCCCGACTTCGGCAGTGACGTTGCGTCCATCGCCACGCGCGCGGTGCGTGACGGTGACGAGTGGGTGATCAACGGCGCCAAGATGTGGACCACCATGGCCCACGAGGCAAAATGGCTCATCCTGCTCACGCGCACCAACCTCGAGGTGCCCAAGCACAAGGGCCTCACGATGTTCGTCCTGCCGATGGACACCCCGGGCATCACCGTCGAACCAGTGCCCACCATGGGAACCGAGCGCACGAACGCGACGTTCTATGACAACGTCCGCGTCGGCCACGAGTGGGTGCTCGGCGGGGTCGACGAAGGCTGGCGCGTGATGGGTGTCGCGCTCGCGTACGAACGCGGTGTCATGGGCGGTACCAGCGTGGCCGTGCCGTTGCTGCGTCACTTCCACGAGTGGGCCGAGCAGGTCGGCCTCGCGGACGACCCGATCGCTCGCGAACGCATGGCGCGCGTCGCCATCGACTGCGAGGTCGCGAAGTTGCTGACGCAGCGCTGCGCGTGGATCGCGGCGACCGGTGGCCTACCCGGCCTCGAGGGGTCGATGACCAAGGTGTTCGCGACCGAGGCGTACCAGAAGGCGTCGCGGTGGTTTCAGCAGATGGCCGGACCGCAGGGTCTGCTGCAGTTCCACGAACCCGGCGCGGCGGCCGACGGTTGGATCGAGTACGACGCGCGCCATTGCCCCGTGACGACCATCTATGGCGGCACGAGCGAGATCAACCGCAACAACATCGCAGAGCGCCACCTCGGGCTGCCCAAAGCGCGTCGCTGAGCCCATCGCGTGCGACGAACCACGGTGGGTCGCTGCGCGATGGTCGCGCTCGTCGCGCTGGCGGGGTGCGGTCCGGCCCACGCAGCAACCGAGCAACACGCGCCGCCGGCCACATCAGCCACCCCGGCCGACGCGCCGCCGGCCACATCAGCCGCGGCGGGGGCGGCTGGGGCGGCAACCGACACCGTGATCACCCCGGCGATCGCGGTCGTCGACCCGTTGCCGCCCCGAACAACCACCGTGCCGGCCGTCGCAGCCGACCCCGGCGGGCCTCGCTGTGTGTTCTGCCCCGCCGTGCAGGCCGATCCGGCACAGCCCGTGGTCGGGCACGCCGCCGGGAAGCCCGCGCCCGTGCTGTCCTCCGTCAAGACCAGCGATCCCGTGATCTTCATCACGATCGACGACGGTGAGCAGTGGAACGAGGACGCAGCACAGCTGCTCGAGTGGGCCCGCGTGCCGGTGACCATTTTCCTCACCGAGACCTACGTCGCCGACAAGATCGCATCGATGCGCCGATTGGTCGCCGCGGGCGCCTGGGTCGAGCCGCACACCACGACGCACCCGAACCTGCTACGAGGCAAGAACAGCGACACCGAGATCTGCGGTCCGCTCGATCGCTACGAGACGCAGTTCAGCCGCCGCGGCACGTTGTTCCGGCCGCCCTACGGCAACCAGAACACGACCACGCAGAACGTCGCCGGCGCCTGCGGCATGCATGCCGTGGTGCTGTGGCGCGCATCGATGAACTACGGGGCACTCGCCACGCAAGGCGGCGAGCTCCGCGCGGGCGACATCGTGCTGATGCACTTCCGACCCGACCTGGCCGACAACCTCGTCGAACTGTTCCGCGTCGTCAACGAGAAGGGCCTGCGTGTGGGTCGGCTCGAGTGCTACGTAGGGGGCGATCCCCGATGCGGTGAGCCCTGGCGCTGAAGGCTCACCAACCGCGGTCGACCCACTCCTGCAGGTGCGGCAGTTCGGTGCCGAGGGTGGTCGCCGTGCCGTGGCCGGGGTAGACGATGGTGTCGGCGCCATACGGGGCGAACAGTCTGCGGTCGATCGACTCGATGATCTGCGGGAAGCTGCTGCCGGGGAACTTCGTCGCGCCGGGCCCGCCGGGGAACAGCGTGTCGCCACTGAACAACAACGGCGAACCCTCGACGACGAAACACATCGACCCTGCCGTGTGACCAGGCGTGTGCACGGTTCGCATGCGGAGGCGGCCGATCGACAACACGGTGTCGTCCTCGAGCAGGTCGTCGTAGCTCGGCAACATCGCCGCGTCCTCGGCCGCCACCGCCACGCGATACCCCGCGGCGCGGACCTGCTCGACTGCTTGGATGTGGTCCCAATGGCCGTGGGTCTCGAGCACGCCTCGGACATCGAGCGCCCTGCACAACTCGAGCAACCGCTCATGCTCGTTCGCCGCATCGATGAGGATGCCCTCACCGGTTTCGCGACAGCGCACGATGTAGACGTTGTTGTCGAAGTCGCCGACCGAGACCATGTGCACCGCGACCTGCGTGTCATGCCATACACAGGTCGGGTCGTCGATCCCCTCGATGTTCGAACGGTCCTGAGCCACGGTCAGTCCTCCTGGATCGAAGCAGGCCGGAGCGCGCGGGTCTGCTCGGATGCGGCCTGTTTCACCATGGCCAGCGCGTTCTCACGAAACGCGAGCGCGGCCTGCGTGTGGCCGGCGAGCGCTTGGAGCTCTTGCCCGGCGCGGATCGCGGCGCGTGCACCCCACACGTCCATCTGCCGGTGCACGACGCGCTTGTTGATCTGGGTCAGCTCGCTCGGCACACCGGCGATGCGCGACGCGATACGAAGCACCTCGGCCTCGAGTTCCTCAGCCGGGAACGCCCGGTTCGCGAACCCGATCGCCGCGGCTTCGGTGCCCGAGATCGGATCGCCGGTGAGCATGAGCTCCATCGCGCGGCGCATGCCCAACAACACCGTGTGGTACTGCCAATCGGGTGGTGACGCGACGCGCACCACCGGGTAGGAGATGTGTGCATCCTCCGCGACGTAGACGAGATCGCACGCCGACGCGAGCTCGGTGCCGCCGGCCATGGCATAGCCGTGGATCTGCGCGACCACCGGCTTTGCGAGATCCCAGATGCTGAACCACGTGTCGTTGCACTGCCGCGCCCATTGCCCGTCACCGGGCGCCGAGTAGAAGGGCGCGTCGTTCATCATGTTTCCCGAGCCGAGGTCGTAGCCCGAGGAAAAGCACGGTCCGGCGCCGCGGACGATGGTGATGCGAACGTCCGGATCGTGATCGTGGGCACGCAACGCGTGGAGCAACTCGTTGCGCAATGGCGTCGAGATCGCGTTGCGCTTCTGAGGTCGGTTCAACGTGATGCGGCGCACGCTCGGCACGGGTTCATCGACGAGGATCAGCTCGTACTGCGAAATGTTCATGCGCCCCTCGTGTCGATTTCGTCTTGTGTGCCCGCAAGCGCGGCTGCGAGCTCGAGCTCGTCGATCGAGTCGCACCGCACGATGAGTCCGGTGGCACCGCTCTGCGCCATGCCGCTCGCCGCCCACCGTTCGCGGATGCGGGCCGGCGTGCCGAGGAGATGACCTTGTTCGACGTACTCGTCGGGCACGGCGTCAATCGCTTCTTGCTTCTTGCTCGCGAGCCACAGCTCGTGGATGCGGGCCGCGGCCTCGGGGAAGCCTCGCCGGGCCATGGCCTCGCGGTGGTAGTTGTGCGTCTCGCTGCCCATGCCGCCGACGTACATGCCGGTGAGCGGCTTCTTCGCGTCGATCGCCCCGCGTACATCGTCGGTGATCTCCACGGTGACTCCGGTGAATATCTCGAAGCCGTCGAGCGCACGGCCATCGGTGCGGCGCGCGGCGCCCGCCCGCAACGCGTCGCCGTGCACGGCCATGCCATCGGCGCCGAAGCCCATGGGTAACCAGCCATCACACAACTCCGCGGCGAGCGCGGTGTTCATCGGCCCGCCCGAGGCCATCCACAGCTCGATGCCCTCGGTGGCGTGCAGGATCGACTTCAGCGCCTTGCCCTGCCCGATGGAACCCGGGCCGCGGTACGGCAACGAGATCTCGGGGCCGTCGTGCGTGACCGGTTCCTTGCGGTCGATCACCTTGCGGACGATCGTGAGGTAGTCGCGTAGCCGTGCGTTCGGTTTGCCCCACGGCTGGCCGTACCAACCTTCGACGATCTGGGGCCCTGACACGCCGACGCCGATGATGACCCGACCGCCGCCCGCGAGCGCATCGATTGTCATCGCGTGCATCGCGAGCGTGGCCGGCGGGCGTGCCGCCAACTGCACGACTGCGGTGCCGAGCTTGATGCGCGTGGTGAGCGCCGCGAGATACGCGAGTGGCGAGAGCGCGTCGCACCCATATGCCTCGGCGGTCCACACCGAGTGGAACCCGAGCGCCTCGGCTCGCCGGATCTTGTCGACGGGGACCACGAGACGCGCCCCGCGGTACAGATCGAGACCGAGACCGAGCTTCATCGCGCACCCCTTTGGCGCCGCGCACCGCGCGGCCGAAGTCGAATCCTCCCGCGAAATTCGGTCCGTTCGCCACCTCCACGGCGGCTGGACGACCAAATTTCGGATGGGGGAACGAATCGGTAAGGTGCGAACCGTGTTCGTCGTAGGACTCACCGGGGGCATCGGCTCAGGCAAGACCACCGTCGCCGCGATGCTCGCGGCGCACGGTGCGTACGTCATCGACTGCGACGCGTTGGGGCGTCTCGTCGCCGAACCCGGTGGCCGGGCGTACGAATCGATCGTCACCCGCTTCGGGCCCGGTGTCGTCGCCCCCGACGGACGCCTCGATCGTGCGGCGCTCGCGCAGATCGTGTTCAACGACTCCGCAGCGCTTGTCGAACTCAATGCCATCACCCACCCCGCGATCGATGCAGAGATCCTCGAACGGTTGCACGGCCTTGCGCGCGACACCATCGCAGTGCTCGACATGGCGGTGCTCACCGAATCGAAACTCGGGGCGGGCATCTACGAGTTCGTCGTGGTCGTCGAGGCCGATCATGAAGGCCGGATCAACCGTCTCGTCGCTCGCGGCCTCACCGAAGCCGACGCGCGGGCACGCATGCGATCACAGGCCACCGACGGGCAACGCCGCGCGATCGCCGATGTCGTCATCCACAACCGAGGCGACCTGGACGAGCTCGAACGCGAGACGGCCGCGCTGTGGGTGCAGCTCCGCGCACGCGCTGCGCCCGCGTCCACTTGAGCCGCCAAAGCCGCGGCACGCCGCGCTCCTACACTCGCGGCGTGCATTCGTCGCCCGCGCCGAGCCGACGCGCTCGGCTCATCGTCGGAGCGCTCGCATCGTGCAGCTTCGCCGCGAGCTTCGTGATCGCGGGCTGGCTCTTCCCGCACCTGTCGGCCAACAACGACGAAGCCGTGTACGTGTTCCAGGCGAAGACCATCGAAAGCGGTTCGCTCACGCTGCCCGCGGAGCCGCACGCCGACTTTTTCCGACCGTGGATGTCGGGCCCCCGCGACGACCGACAGGTACTCGTGTTCCAACCCGTGTTCCCGGCCACGCTCGCGTTGTCGGATCTGCTGTTCGGCACCATGCGCGTCGCGCCTGCGGCCATCACCGCCGGATGCGTGCTGCTCATCTTCGCGTTCGCGCATGCCGCACTACGCGATGAACGCGTCGCGCTCCTGGCGGCCGCGCTGATGGCGCTTTCGCCGCTGACGCTCGTGCACAGCGGCATGTACCTCGAGTACCTCTACGCAGTACTGCTCGAGTTGGCCGTGCTCGTGCTCGTACTCCGAGCCGAAGGCGGCCATACCCGACTACGTCTCGTCGCCGCGGGCTTGATCCACGGGGTGCTGTTCTTCATGCGGCCGTTCGACGCAATCCTGCTCGGAATCGTGGTGATCGCCATGCAGTTGGTGGCGCGACCGGCGACGCTGCGGGCCGCGTCCCGAGTGATCGCCACGGTCGGGGCGGCGGCAGTTCCGGGGGTCCTCGCGTGCCTCGCGTACAACCGCCATGTCACGGGCCACTACCTCCGCTTCCCGTTGTGGGCCATCGGCGGCGACAACAACCTGGGCTTCGGCACGCGGTCGATTGCGTCGGGTGCACCGGTGATCGACTTCCGCTTCACCGACGCCTGGATTGCGATCCGCCAGAACGTGCGCTCATTCCCCCATTGGCTGGCCGGCGGCGTGGTGGCCGTGCCAGTGGGCGCATTCGGTTTGTGGCGGCTTCGACGCGAGCGCGTGTTCGGCGCGCTCGTCACAATCGCCCTGGTCTTCCCTGTGGGCTACCTCGCCTACTGGGGCAACATCCTCATCGTCTTCGGTCGCCGCGCGATCGGGCCGCATTACTACCTCGCAGTGCTGATCCCCGGCTGCATCGCGGTGGCCGCCGGCCTCGACGGGCTCGTACGGCGCGGCCGCGCCGTACTCGGGGTCACCGTCGCCGCGCTGCTCGTCGCGACGGCGATCGAATTGCCCGACAAGATCGACCGCAATCGAGACGACGGCCTCCGCGCCGCGGCCGAGGACCACGCGATCCGAGCAGCCGTCGTCGACGACGCCGTGGTGGTGCTGCCGATCACGCTCGACGGGCCTTACGTGCTGCACCCGCGCGGCTGGCTGATGAACGAACCCGACCTGCAGGGCCACATCCTCTTTGCCGCAGATCGCGGTGGCGAGAACAACGCGTTGTTCGACCGCTACCCGAACCGCGCGATCTGGCGCTTCCAATCCGCGCGGACCGCCGACGGCGCGACACGCCCCGACATGCAGTCACTCCGCCGCATCGCTCTCGATTCGCCGCGAACGCTCCCCGTCACGTTGCGCAACACAACCGCAGAACGGGTGGTCGTCGTGCAGGTCGCGGCGGGCAGCACCAAGGCGAGCTGCGTGCTCGATCGCACATCCAGCCGTGACGCGGTCTACCAAGTGCGCGCCACCATCGACGCAAGCCAGGTCACGGTCGCCTGCCCCGATCGCGACATCACCACAGCATTGGGGGACGGTGACGGCACGCTCACGATCGGTGCGGCATTCGGCCCCAACGAGGACACCGGCTTCTCGCGCATCAACGAGTACCGCGTGTGGTATCGCCGTGGCGGCGCGACGACGACCGCGATCTCCCCGGCCGAGCAATGGAGCCGCGACCCCGCGCCCGCGCCACGCTGGCGCGTCACCGTCGACGACCCGGCGATCGCCCTCTCGCTCGGTTGACCGCACTACGGTTCGCCGCGTATGGGCATCCTGAGCGGTCCGATCGACATGGAACCCGCGAAACGAAAGGTGGCCGAGTACCCGCGTGTGCACGCGCGACTCGGCATGCACCTCGCGCACCGCGCCACCGGCGTGCACGGAGCACTCATCTCGTGGGCGTCGGCCAAGCTCGTGCTCCGCGACGCGAACGGTCGCGACCACGCCTACCGGCCGGCCGACGGCGATTTTCTCGTCGGCGGCAAACCCGTCGCGCTGCGCCCGCCGAAGACGAACGCGGCGGAGATCGCTCGGCGCACCGCATCGGGCTCGATCGACGTCGGTGCCGCGCCGGCGCGCCTCGCTCGCGCGAGCCGTATCTACGTCGAGGGCATCCACGACGCGGAGCTCGTCGAGCTGGTATGGGGAGACGACCTGCGGGTCGAGGGCGTCGTGGTCGAGCACCTGGGGGGAATGGACGATCTCGAGATGGTCGTACGCACCTTCGGACCCGGGCCGCGGCGGCGCCTCGGCGTACTCCTCGACCATCTGGTCGAGGGAACGAAGGAACGTCGTGTTGCGTCTCGCATCGATCATCCCGACGTGCTGATCACCGGGCACCCGTACGTCGACATATGGCAGGCGGTGAAACCGCACGTCATCGGCCTCGACGCGTGGCCGACGGTGCCCCGTGGTGAACCGTGGAAAGACGGCGTGTGCCGGGCGATCGGCTGGCGCGACAGTCCGGCCGCTTTCTGGAAGCATCTGCGTTCGAAGGTGACGTCGTACGCCGACCTCGAACCGGGTTTGATCGGGGCGGTCGAGCAGCTCATCGATTTCGTAGCCCCACCCGAGTGAGCATGTCGTACACGTCGCGACGATGGTCGCCTCGCCATGCTGCTTCGAATGGAACCTGGCGCAGCTAGCGTGCACGGCCATGCCTCGTCACCGACCGACACCTTGCTGCCGCGCACTTGCGATCACGATCGCCGCGGTCGTGTCGCTCGCAGGCTGCGGCGACGATGGTCGCAACACGCAATCCGCCTCCGGCAGCGTCGCCACGGGCCCGGCCACCGTGGCGAGCACCACGACCGCCAAAGCAGCGCCACCCGCGAGCCCCGGGTCACCCACCACCACCACGATGCCCTTCACGTTCCCCGGTCGCCAACCGCTCGCGGGCATGCCTGCGAACACCGATCCGAAGAACATCTACGCGAACGCGGTGTCGGGATTATCCGATGCGGTGAAGCACGCGAAGAACCTCGTGTACGTACCCCACAACGAATCAGCTGACGTGTGGGTGATCGATCCGACCACGTTCAAGGTCATCGACAAGTACCCCACCGGCGCGATAGCGCAACACGTCGTGCCTTCGTACGACCTGAAGACGCTGTGGGTGAACAACAACGCCGGCAACACCCTCACACCCATTGATCCGACGACCGGCAAACCAGGCAAGAACATTCCGGTCGAGGCGCCGTACAACCTCTATTACACGCCCGACGGCAAGTTCATGATGGTGATGGAGGAGCGCAACGCGACCATCACGTTCCGTGATCCGAACACCGCGTTGCTCGACATCGTGCAGAAGGTGAAGGTTCCGTGTCGCGGGGTCAACCACGCCGACTTCTCGCCCGACGGCACGTACTTCATCGCGACGTGTGAGTTCTCGGGTCAGCTCATCAAGTTCGACCTCGTG
>JANMVY010000635.1:0-3091 GCA_031393535.1 Actinomycetes bacterium
CGCCGAGGTCGAGGATGTGGATAAGCGTGCCCGTGAACCACGCGGGTCGATCGTTGACGAACACCGGAACGAACACCAAGATGTCGTTCGCGTGGATGCCTCCCTGGTAGACGTCGTTCATGCAGAACACATCGCCGGGCCGCATGCATTCGAGCGGGAAGACGTCGATCACTGCGGGCAGCGAGCATCGCAGGCTCGCCGCGTGCAACAGCGTGGTCGCCATGGATTGCGCGACCAGTCGCCCGGCCGTATCGAGGATCGCGGCCGAGGCGTCGGATCCCTCGACCACGAACGCTGAATACGCGGCGCGAACCACGACGATGCTCGCTTCTTCGGCTGCCGCGACGAGGGCACTACGGAGGATCTCGGCGCGCAGCGAGACAGTCCGCTCGGGAGGTGAGGCCGTGGCTGCAGGCTCAGCGCTCAGGACGAGCGCGCCGGTCGATTCGACCGACGCAACCCAACCCGGCGGGATCACGACCGTGCAGTCGTCGTCGTCGACGAGATGCGGGCCGACGAGCCGGGTACCCACCGCGAGCGACGGGCGTGACGACGCCGCGGTGTTGACCATGCCACCGAGCTCGGGGAACCAGGCGTCGCGAGTCGGCGCCACACCTGGGTGGGCTGGTGCGACGTGCGGACGCAACGCGACGCGATCGGCTACGGCGACCCGGGCACGGGCCCGATAGCCGACGAGCTGCACAGCGCCGTCGACATCGACCCCGAACGCGCGTCGATAGGCCGCACGGAACGCGGGTGCGATCGCATCGATCGACGACCGATCGAGCTCCGCGCGACCGATCGCAACCTCGAGTTCGTGGGCCTGGCCGACGAACCGAACGGCCACCGACCGCTCGATTTCCACCGCGCTGGTCGTGGTCGCGAGGTCGGCCGCGGCCGCCTCGGCCAGCACTTCGAAAATCGCGTTGATCTCGGACGGCTCCGCCTGCATGAGGTCGACGACACGGGTACGGGATCGTTCGGTCACCAGATCGGTGCGGGCGAGGCCGACGCACGAACCGACGCCCGCGTGTGGTGGCACGACCACCTCGACGATGTCGAAGGTCGCCGCGATGCGACAGGCATGCATGGCTGCGGCGCCGCCTGTGGCCACGAGCGCGAACCCTCGCGGATCGATGCCACGTTGCACGGTCACCACGTGGATCGCCGCGGCCATGTCGGCATTTGCGATCTCGTGGATGGCGAACGCCGCGTCGTGCACCGACACCCCGAGCGGCTCGGCGACGTTGCGTCGTATCGCGTCGAACGCGGCCCCCTCGTCGAGGCGCATGGTGCCGCCGGCGAAGGTCGCGCTCGACAGGTAACCCAACACGAGATCGGCATCGGAGACTGTGGGTGCAGTGCCGCCGAGGGCGTAACACGCCGGGCCGGGGCTGGCACCCGCGGAACGGGGGCCCACACGCAACGCGCCGGCTGCGTCGATCCACGCGATGCTGCCTCCGCCCGAGCCGACTTCGGCCAGGTCGATCGCGGGAATTCTGATCGGCACGCCCGAACCGGCGCGTCGACCACCGAAGCTGCCCTTGCCGCCGACGATGAAGTCGTGCGAGATCGCCGGTTGCCCACCGCGGATGACCGCGGCCTTGGCCGTGGTACCGCCCATGTCGAACGAGATCACATCGTCGAGTCCGCAGTCGCGACCGATGCGGGCCGCGGCGATCACGCCGGCCGCCGGACCCGATTCGACCGTGTGCACCGGATGACGCGCCGCCAACGCCGCGGGCATCACACCGCCGGCCGATTGCATCACGTGCACCGGCGCGTCGATGCCGAGCGCGGCGAGTGCGGCGCCGAGTTCGCGGAGATAGGTCGACATCACCGGCCCGACGTAGGTCGACATGATGGTGGTGGTCATGCGTTCGAACTCGCGCATCTCTGGCAGCACCGCCGCCGACGTCACGATGGTGGCGTCGCCTCCGAGCACGTGGCGAAAGATCGCGGCGACCCGCTGTTCGTGGGTGTCGTTCACGTAGCTGTTCAGCAGACAAATGGTGACACCGGCAATCGCGAGTCCGCCCACCTCGGTTGCGACTCGTCGCACGCCGACCTCGTCGAGTGGTACGAGAACCGTGCCATCGGAGGCGACCCGTTCGTCGACCTCGAAGGTGTGGCCGAGCGGCACGATCGGCTGGGCCGTTGTCCCCCAGAGGTCATAGCGTTCCTCTTCGACTCGGCCGTGGCGCCCCAACGCGAGCAGCGATCGGAACCCCTTGGTCGTGACGAGAGCAGTGGCTGCGCCCTTGCGTTCGAGGATCACGTTGGTCGCGAGCGTGGTGGCGTGAACGACCCGATCGATGGACTTCGGCGAGACCCTACTGAGCTCCAGAACCCGCCCGACACCGACCACCACGCCCTCGATCGGGTCGCGCTGCGTCGTAAGGACCTTTGTGCGATGCATCGCTCCGTCGGCGGTGACGACGACGACATCGGTGAACGTGCCGCCGATGTCGATCGCGAGAACAGCGCCACCGCGATTCAGGACGGTTCCTCGGTGGTCGAGGACGACGTGAGATCGCGTCCGAGTAATCGCGAGGCATTCCCGCGGAGCACCTTCGCGAGCTCGATGTCGTCGAGACGATCGGCGAAGGATCGCACGGCGTCGAGCGTACGCGGCCAAGTGGAGTCCTGATGGGGGTAGTCGGTCTCGAACGTGAGCTGGTCGATACCGATCGCGTCGCGTGCGTCGAGCCCGGTGAGATCGTCGAAGAAGCAGGCGTAGACCTGGTTCATGTAGGTGCTCGGCGCACGGGGCAGCCGGTGCCCCTCCATTCCCCAAACCGCTTTCGCCCAGAGGTTGTCCGCGCGTTCGAGTACATAGGGAATCCAGCCGATCTGGCCTTCTGCGAAGCAGACCCGGAGGTTCGGGTATCGAGCGAGTACACCGGAGAAGAGCCAGTCGGTGAGCGACATGACCGACGTGGTGAACACGAGTGTCGCGGTCACGACCGGCGGCGCGTCGGGTGACGACGTGATCCAGTGCGAGCCTGATCCGATGTGCAGGAACACGGCTGTGCGTGTCTCGTCGCACGCCGCGAAGAACACGTTCCAGTGACCGCTCGGATCATGAATC
>JANMVY010000672.1:0-11885 GCA_031393535.1 Actinomycetes bacterium
GTCGGTCGAGCGCTCGGACGAGGTCGACCGAACCCGGAGTTCCGAATGCGGTGAGCTCGCGACCGATCCAGGGTCGATCGAGCAGGCCGGGTGTGACGGGATCCTGGGTCTGACCCCACCGATAGGCCGCGAAGTCACTGCCGGGAAGCTCCAGCACGCGCGAGTCGTGTGGCTTCGCGTCGAGCGCCGCTGCGGCGTCGAGCCAGTACTTCGGCAGATCCTCGGGGAAGCGGAGGTCGGCCGAGACGAACGTACCGGTGAACAGCGCCGGCAGGTTCAACATGGTCAGCACCGAAATGCCCGCGAGCAGGCCGCGACCCCATGCAACCGGCGCGCCTCGCGACTGCAACCGCGCAAGCAATGCGTGCACCCCGGCACCGATGAACAACGCGTACGCGAGGCTCACCAGTGGCACGGCGCGAGGCGTATTTCGCAGGGCGAGACCGGCCGCGGTCTCGGTGGTGGCCTTGACGAGCGCGCCGAACAACGGCGGGTCATGGTAGGGGTACGTGCCGACCCCGAGCACGAGCCCGACCGCGAACAACGCGACCACGTATGCGCGCATGCGCCAACGAATAAGGCAGGCCGCACCGATCGCGAGCATGGGCATGGCGAAGCTCGTCGCGATGAGCCACAGGTGTTGCGTGTATCCCTTCGCCGACGCGGTCCACGGCGCGAGGCCATCGCGGCCGTAGTCGTACCAATAGCCCAGGCCTCGACTGACCTCCGCGGCCGTCGACGTCTGCGCGACGGTGTCGACGCTTTCGGTGAGCTCGAGGATCGGTAGGCCATAGCGACCCTGCATGCGCAGACCGGCGATCCACCAGAGCTGTGCGGGCACCGTGACCATCGCGAGTCGTGCGCCCACGCGAGCACCGCGGCGCACGTCAACCTCGTGCAGACCCCATATCGCGTATGGCAGCCATAACAATGGACCGATCGCCACGAAGACCAACGACGATGCATTCGTTCCGCCGACACACGTCAACACGATCGCGAACAGGACGGGTGCGCGCCAACGATCGGTTCGCAGCGACACGATGACCAGCGCTATGAGCCACGGCAGCGCGGCCCACGGCAACAACAGCGCCGAAGTGCGCCCGAAGTACGGGAGGATGTACGGACTCGTCAGATAGACCAGGCCGGCCACTGTGGCCGGTGCGGCGCGAAGGTCGAGACGGTGGCACAGCCAGCGCACCCCCGCGCCCGCGGCGAAAAGGATCGAACCGAGCCACAGGCGCTGCGCGATCCAATCGGGGACGCCGAGACGGTCGAGGAGCCAGTAGTACGGACCCATCGGGAACAGATAGCCGATGTTCTGGTGGGTGATCGTGCCGGCCCCGATGTCTTGTTCCCACAACCATCCGGCGCGCGACAGAAGTCGACCAGGGTCGAGATACAAGTAGGCCTTGGTGTCCGCCGCGAGCGTGCCCGGTGCCGTGGCGAGCAGAGGTACGTATGCGAGGAGCGCGTAGATCACGAGTGAGGGATCGTGATGCCCCAGGCTGCGGGGCGGTCGAGCCGTGCCGTGCCTGCCGGTCATCGACGCCGGCGACGATCGGCGTCGTCGACGAGTGCCGCCATGGCGCCGCGCGCGGTCGCCGCCCAGGTGAAGTTGCGCGCGTGTGCGAGCGCTCCCTCGCCGAGTAGTCGACGCAGTGGATCGTCGGTGAGCACGCGCGTGATCGTGCCGGCGAGCTCACGGTCTGAATCGACCAGCATGCCGCTACGTCCGTTGTCGACCGCGTCGGCGTGACCGGCGATGCGCGTGGCGACCGCGGGCGTTCCGCACGCGGCGGCCTCGGTAAGCGTCATGCCCCATCCCTCGCTCACCGACGCGCTGGCGACGAGCCAGGCGCGCCGGTACAACGAAACGAGTTCATTGTCACTGACCCGCCCGACCAAGCGCACCCATTCGGTGGCGTGCAGTTCGCCGACACGTCGTAGCAACGCATCGCGCTCTGAGCCATCGCCGACGATGACCAGCTCGACGTCGGGGCGTGCGCGGCGGACCTCGTCGATTGCGCCTATGAGTCGATCGAACCCTTTCGACGGCATGAGACGACCGACTGCGACAACCAAAGGATGTTCCGACTTGTCGCCGGCAACCGAGTAACGCTCATCGATGCCCGGCGGCACGACGCGTACCAGCTTCGGATCGAAACCCATCTTTGCGATGAGCTCGGCGCGCGAAGACTCGGACAACGTGACGATGGACGTACGGCGATACAACTTCGGTGCGACACGCGTCTCGAGCTGTGCACCGAAATTGGCATACTTCGGCGCCAGCACGAGCGGCCACATCTTCGCGTGGTGGTGATGCAGGAACGTGATACGCGGACCGCGCGCCCACAGGGGCGTGAAGAACGGCACGCCGTTCCAGATCTCGACGAGTGCATCACGCTCGCCGTGACGACCGCGTAGCTCCGCGAGCGCCGCCCGGGGAAAGACCGCATAGCGCCCGGCCCGCCGGATGACGCGATAGCCATCGCGAACCGCCTCGGGTGGAGAGCCTTGTGCGTATGAGGTGCGCATCACCACCTCGAGACCGGCCTCGCTCCACAAGCGCGCGATGGTCGCCGCGTGCAGCTCGGAACCACCGGCCTCGACATCGGCCAGGTCACGCCACGCGAGGATGTGCACCCGCCGGATACCTGCCGCTGCCGCAAGGTCGCCGAGGTCGGCGCGGTCATCCGCCGCTGGGGGATCGAAGGTCGAGGGGTGCGTCATCGTGGTCGCTTCGGGGCCTGGCCAGGTGCAGCGACACTAGTGCGGACTTCACGCTACGGGCTGATCGGACGAACAGATCGGCTACTCGACTGAGAGGTCATTCACCATCATCGGTTGGGCGCACTGCCAGCTCAGCGCGCACGCTCGCCAACTCGTGACGTATCAATGTTGTCTCCTCGGTGAGGGTACGAACGCGGTTCTCCATGCGGCTCAGCTCGTATGAGAAGTGGATCACGACGAGTAGCAAGAAGCCGATGCCGATCACGAAGAACAGCGCCGGCTGGTAGTAGACACCGAACTTCTCGGCCACGCGGTCGGCGATGTTGGGCAGTGCCGCGAGCGCCAACATCGCGACGCCGAGGGTGATCCACAGCAGTGAGTACTTGGCCTTCAGCTTGCCGCTTCGCACCAGCCGCAGAATTGCGACAAGGGTGATCGCGGTGAACGCGAGAAGCAGGAACTGCGTGCGAGTGTTCATCGCGCGGCCGCCTCGGCCGCACCACGAACCGGTCGACGCGCCGGGCGGGGCGAGCAACCGAGCACCACGAGCACGCGTATGTAGTGGTACAGCAGTCGAAGCCGTCTGTTGGACGCGGTGCCCCCGGTGCGCTCGCGCATGTGCGTGGGCACTTCGCGGACGTCGTAGCCGGCGCGGCACGCGAAGACGAGCGCCTCGACCGAGTCGAGATACTCGATGGGGTAGTCGACCGCGAATCGCTCGAGCATCGGCCCACTGAATGCACGAAAGCCCGATGACGTGTCACTGAAGCGCTGCCCTGCCAGACGCATCGCTAGCGATCGCAGCACGCGCATCGCCAGGCCACGGCTGCGGCCGACCTTGTAGTCGCCGCGGCCAGAGAAGCGGCTGCCAATGACGAGATCGGCGCCGTCATCGAGAGGCGCGAGCAGTGTCGCAATCTCGTTCGGATCGTGTTGGCCGTCCGCGTCGAACTGCAGCGCGCGCTCGTACCCCTGTTCGACTGCGTATCGAAAGCCGAGTCGCATCGCCCCACCGATGCCGAGGTTGTACGGCAGCGACAGCACCTCGACCCCTGCCGCGCGCGCCACCCGGACCGTTGTGTCGCGTGAGCCGTCGTCGACCACGACCACATCGAGATCGGGCCGGACGGCGCACAACTCGCGCAGGGTTGACGGCAGCGCCTGCGCCTCGTTGAAGGCGGGGATGATCACCACCGTTGATTGCACGTCTCGTATTCTGGCATGTGCCTCGACAGCGCGGACGCGCCGCACGGCGTGGGGCCTCAGTAGGCGTCGAAATCGAGGAACTCGAACGAGCCCAGCGCGAATCCTGCCTCGTCGAAGCCGGGTCGCAACCGGTGCAAGACCAGCGCGAGGGGTGACGGCATCCGGTCCTGGGCTAGGCGCACGCCCCGGAGACGAATGAACGGGTTGCGACCCCAGTGCACGACGAACGGCGTGCGGTGATGAACCATCAGCGAGAGTGCGATTCGGCCGAGGGGCAACGGTGCGGTGCGGGGCCGACGTGCGAGAACTTTCAGCACCATGGCGAACCGAACGTGCTTCATGACGGTGGTGGTGCTGACGACAACAACATCGTCGGCGACGTGCAACGAATACCTCGAACCGGGACGGGCGAGGCGCCACCGCAGGTAGTCGCCTGACCACGAGGGCTCGAATGCGCCGCTCGTGGCGAGCGAGCGCACGAAACCGGCGCCGGCGACCGCCTCGAACCATGCCGAGTCGAGCAGGGCGGCGTCGACCCGGCGGTGTTGCATGTGCAGCCCGCGCACTGCCGGCGCGACGAGGGTGACGGGCAACGGCTCGAGGGCGCGCCACCCGAGCGAGTCGACCATGCGGGGCGCGGACGCGGCGTTCGCGACGCCGAGAATGGCGTCGATACCCATCGCCTCACCGCGACCATACGCATCGGCCACCGTGCGGCGGAAGGTGCCTGCGCCCCGCGCGGCCGGCGCTACCGCGAGGTCGACCCCGAGCCCGAGCACCACCGCGCGTCCAGCCGCGTCACGAAATGCCTGCGGGACGAGTGCGTAGTTCCCGGTGCGCGTGGTTCCGTCATCGACGCGGCCTACCGCGGCCGGCCCGACTGGGTTCTCGTCGTAGTACCAGCACAGCCCTTCGGCGGAGTACGGCGGGTCGACGGTGAACACATCGTTGAGCAGGTTTGCGGTCCGCTGCAGCTCATCCAACTCGAAGTGCACGGGCGGAGACTCTACTGATCGGCACCCGCCGATCGGGGGTCACACCCGCCGACCGGATCCTTGTACGCAGCTTCCTGGCGCCATGCGCCGTTCTCCCAGCCGCCGACGACCGTGCCCGACCACCCCAGCATCGCCGTGCGGGCCACGACCGCGACCGCAACCCGCTCAGCGCCCGCCGGACACAGGTGCCACACGTCTGGTTTGCGCACGAGCAGCCGGTTGGACCCCACGATGAGCACGCGCCCGTACACCCTGCCTGGAGCGGTGCGCAGCACGGCCTCGGGATCGTGGTAATCGACGGTTCCGACGTGACGCGCCGCGACCTGCTCGTACACCGCGTCGACCGGTCGATCGGGTGTGGCACCGCCCGGGAGCATCGCCAGCCACTCGACGCGTGCGCCGCTCGACGTGAGCAGCGCAACCGCTTCCTCGACGAGCGCGGCATATGTGTCCGTGCCGTTCTTCTGGAGGAACCCAATGTCCCATCCGCCGAGCATCGCAACGACGAGATCGGGATGGTTCGTATCGATCAACGAGCGCCAGCGACGACGCCAGTCACTGTCGTCGCGAGTGAGACCGAATCCGGGAGCGGCGGCGTATACGACACGCCGAGCGCCCATCGCCACGTAGACCGCACCGATGGCGGGCTGCAGGTCGGACATACCGGAATCGCCCACGATCATCACGGTGTTCACCGGATCGTGGGCCGGCGCGGCAACGCCACTCGCCACCGGGCCCGGCGACAGGACGGTCATGGGGGTTTCGACGGGCACGATGTCGACAACACGAGGGACGAAGTCGGCCGGGTTCGCGTTCGCATACGCAACGGTCGAGGCCGGTGGATCGACTGTGACGATGATCGCGGCGCCGACCACCGCCAACACCGCGAGCGGGGTAACCAGGCGAACCGCGTACGTACGCAACACGAGACCACGGCGAATGGGCTTTTCGAGCAGGTAATAGGACGCGAGCGTCATCGCCACGGTGACGAGGAGACGCAGCCCGAACAGCGGTACACGCGACAGCCCGGTTCGATCCGCGTCGAGCGTCAAGAAGACCGGCCAGTGGTACACGTAGAGTCCGTAGCTCACGAGCCCGATGGCCCTGAGGGGCCGCCACGACAAGGCACCGGCCACGGCGGTGGGCGATGTCGCAGCCACGAGAACCGCTACCGTCGTGATCGCCTGGAGCGCGAATCCGCCGCGAGGCAGGCGTGGTGAGGTCTGGTCGACGACCACCCAGGCGGTCAGCGACGCGGCGAGCGCAGCCAGGCCCACGAGCTCACGAACCGCGCGGGGCAGACGCGTCGGTGTCCGCCAGCGCGGCGCACTCCACCACAGGGCGAAAAGTCCCCCGGCGAGCAGCTCGAACGCACGAGTGTCAGTGCCGTAGTACACGCGGTCGAAGCTCGACGACAACGCGAATGACAGCGTCACCGACGTCGCGCCGAGGATCGCGAGCACGATCGTCAACGCGCGGCGACCGCCGGCGCGCAGCACGCTTGCGACGAGAAGCGGGTACACCACGTAGAACTGCTCTTCTATGGCCAGCGACCAGAAGTGCTGCACGGGGCTGGGCGCAGCGAACAGATCCGCGTACCGTTTGTTCTCGAAGACGAAGCGCCAATTCGCCACGTAACCAAGTGCTGCGAGGACATCGACGCGGAGGGTGGCGAGCTGCTCGGGCCCCGCGAACAGCGCGCCGTAGAGACACGCCACGAGCAGCCCGGCGAGTGCCGCGGGCATGAGCCGCCGAAAGCGTCGCGCCCAGAACGCCCGGAGCGAGATCGTGCCGCTGTCGGCGAACTCGCGCAGGAGCAGGCTCGTGATCAAGAACCCGGACAAGGTGAAGAACAGCGACACGCCGAGGAAGCCACCTTGGAACGCGGCGAACCCTCCGTGGAACGCGAGCACGCCGATGACGGCGAGGCCGCGCAACCCGTCGAGCGCGGGTAGGTGGGTGAGCTTCGTCGCCGGTCGCGTGGCCGAGGTCACGACGGATTGGTTCCGCGTCGAGTGCGGGCGACGTATCTCTCGCCCAGCGCCACGAACGTAAGTGAGGCCAGCAGCACGATGCTCACCTCGCCTGCGGTGCGATACCGCGTGTTCCCGAAGGTGCCTGCCGCGGTAAGTGTTGCGAGCACCGCCCACAAGCCGGTGGCGAGGAGGGGGATCCGCCGCCGGCGGCTGATGACGGCCCCGGCCACCGCACACGGAGCCAGCACGAGGTATTGCCCGTACGAGAGCCGCGAGACCCACCTCGCACGCGCCTCGAAGATCACGTCGAGGTCGATCTGGCGCAAGGGCCGGTACACGCCCCACATGCGACCGACGCGACGGGGCACGATGACGCTCAACAAGCGCTGTCGGTGCTCGCCGATGTAGTCGAGCGCACGGTCGCGCACGACCTTGTCGCGTTGGGCTTCGTCGAGGATCTCTCCGTTCGGCCCATACGGTTGCGGTTCACCGCACCCCAGGTTCCAGTAGCCGAGCTCGGCGCCGTAGTAGGTGGCATCGCAGTTGGCCTGCACCAGCACTGTTCCCGCGCCGTTCGACAAGAAGACAGGGTCCTCGAACGCAGTGAGGTTTCGAACGACCCAAGGACTGATGCACGCCATTGCGACAACGCCCGCGATGCTGTAGCGAACGACGCGTTCTCGCCAGGAGATCGGGGCCCGCACGAGCACGGCCGCCGCGACGATGGGTAGGTACAGCACCAGCTCCGCGCGTGTGAGTGCGGCCAACGCGCCGACGAGCCCGAACCACGCGGCATTGCGTCGGGTTGGCTCGTGTGCAAATCGGAGTCCGGCGATAGTGGTCGCGAACGCGACCACTATCGCCGCGGTTTCCGACATGACGAGGCCGTCGTTGATCCACACGAATCCGTACGACGCGGTGAGCGCGGCGGCCACCAGGCCCGTCGTCTCGGCGTGGACATGCCCGCGCACCAGCTCGCGTCCGGCCAGACCAGCGAGGAACACGGATGCCGAACCAAGCAACACTGACGCAATGCGGTGGCCGAGGATCGAGCGCACTCCGAGTTTCGAGAACAATGCGAGATAGACGACGTACACGGGCGGATGGCCTGCGGTCGGCACCACGAAAGGGTCGGGCAAGGTGATCGTGCGCGGCTCACCGTTCGCAGTCACGATCTCGATCGGCTGACCGGCTCGTGCGATGCGAACCGGGTCGACGAAACCCTTGCCGTCAGCCAACAGGTTCGCGGCCTGGTGGTAGTAGCTCGCATCGCCCTTCAATTCGAAGTCGTGCGCGACCGTCAGCGTGTATGCCAGCCGCACCGCAAGACCGAGAACCGTGATCGCGGTGAGTCGCCCGCGAAACGTACGAGGCACTCGCATGCTCACGCGCCGCGCAGGAGGCCGTCGAGGCGCCGGCGGCGCCTGGTGACCGCCGCACCCCACGCGCGGTCGCAAGGGTCGACCACCTCGAGTGTCGGGTCGTCGGCGAGCTGCGCCGCACATGCGCCGAGCGACGGCCCGAGCGAGCCGTCGAGCACCCGTTCGACTCGCTTCATCATGTTCTTCCGGTTGAGCCAACCGATGCGGCTGGCTACCCAACCGCCGTCGTCGAACACATAGAACGCCTCGTCGGCGTCGAACTCCCACGGATGGCAATAGGTCCACAGCACGGCGGTGGCCGCCGAGCGTCGCAGTCCATAGCGCTGCACGACTCGTGGCAGCACGCGCAGATACGCGCCGCCGAGGAACGGCAGTTCGAACCCGACGAGGCGGACGAGCGGACACGGGAACTCGATCAGCCCGGGCGACCAGCGAAACGGCGTGCGCGGCAGACCGGGCCACCCGTACATCGGGCTCGCGGCGGGAAGCACGCTCGACGAGTAGGTGAACCCCAGCTCGGCGAGGATCTCGACCGCCCACGCGCTCTCGGGCACGAGCGACATCATCGGTGCCCGATATCCGGCCACCGAGTGCCCGACGAGGTCCTCGAGGCGTGCCTTTCCTTCGGCGGTGTCGGCCCGGAAGGCGTCGGGACCCTTGGTGGCGATGGGCGCGTGCGTGAGCGCGTGCAAGCCGATTTCGTGGCCATCGGACGCGACGCGCCGCACGAGCTCGGGGTGGTCGCGGGCGATGTCGCCCACCACGAAGACGGTGCCTCGCACGTCGAGCTCAGCCAGTCGGTCGAACACCCGGGGAGCGACGATCCCGATGCGGACTTCGAGCTCGGGTGAGCTGCGTAGGTCTTCGAGGTCGAGTGTGAACGTGACCGGGGCGGGCATCGGCCGAAGTCTACGTGGCGCCCCCCGGTGAATCGGGACGCGAGGGCGCACGTTGGCGCCGGCGCGGCGGGGCCGACCGCCGGCGAGCGTGCTCGATCAGCGCATCGACCGCGCACGCGGCGAGCACCACGATGACCACATCGGACGCGATGCGATAGCGAGTTTCGCCGAATGCCGTGATTGCGGTGATCGTGGTGGTGACCGGCCACAGCACCATGGGCGCAAGTGCCTGAGCACGGCGACGAAGGACCACGGCGCCGGCGATCGCGCACGGCACGAGCCCGTAGTACTGCGCGAGGCCGAGGAGCGAGAGCCGGAAGTTGCGCCCCACCACCAGCACGTCGAACCGGAGCTGTTGCACCGGGTCGTAGACGGCCCACATGCGTCCGATGCGCGCCGGAATCACCACCGCGACGAGTCGCACTCGGTGGCCGTCGATGTAGTCGAGTCCACGGTGGCGCAGCACTGCGTCACGTTGCGCCTCGTCGAGGGGTTCGCCCTGCGGACCAAGCGGCTGGGGGAGGCCGCAGTACAGCTCCCAGTAGCCGAGCTTCTCGCCGTGATAGGTGGCGTCGCAGTTCGCTTGGACCAGCACGGTGCCCGACCCGTTGGACACCAGCACGAGCTGATCGAACGCCAGCGAGTTGCGGATCATCCATGGGCTCAGGAGCACCCCGAGCACAAGCCCCGCGCCGAGCAGCGGGCCCAACAGCGAACGCCAAACAGCCCGGCGAGTGCAGATCAGGGTGAGCGCCAACAAGGGCAGGTACACGAGAAACTCCGCGCGGGTGAGGGCGGCAAGCGCCCCAGCCGCGCCCATCGCGACTGCGGTCGCCCGCGACGGGCCGCGCGCGAAGCGCACCGCGCAGTAGCCGGTCAACGCGACCACTGCCACGACGAGCGACTCGCTCATCACCATGCCGTCGCTCAGCCACAAGCAGGCGTAGACCGAGGCCAACGCCGCAGCCACGATGCCGACTCGCTCATCCTCGTGTGCCTCGTGGCTCCATCCACGCCGCAGCTCGCGACCGAGCACGCCCACCATGATCACGCCCAGGCTGCCGACCAGTGCCGCGGTGAGCTGGTGTGCGAGCACGCTCCGCAAGCCGGCCAACGACACCGCGGCGAGAAGCACGGTCCATGCCGGCGGATGACCGGCCGTCGGCTCTCGGTGGCCCGCGGGCAACGCGGTCGCGGCGCTCGGCGTCGCCCGCTCCTCGCCGAAGAAGACGGTCTCCTGCGCGCCGCCGAACACGAAACGCGCCGGGTCGACGAAACCCTCGCCATCCGCGAGCAGCAACGCGGCCTGGTGGTAGTAGAAGCCGTCGCCCGGAAGCTCGTCACCACGCTCGACGGTGAGCACGTAGCCCACACGTACCGCGAGCGCCAGCAGGCCGACGACAGCCAGACGTGACCAGAAGCCGGCCCGCACCGCAACCCGAGGCCGGCGCATGTGCGTACGTCGCAGCCGAAGCGCTACGACGCCTTCTCCTCGTGATACTCCTCTTCGACGTTCACCGACCAAATGTCGTGCGATGCGCCCAGCATGTTCTCGACCGACAACATCGCGGTGTACATGGAGTGATCCTGGTTGTTGTACTTGTGCATGCCGTTACGGCCGACGGGGTACACATTCGACGCGTTGACCTCGAGCCACCGGCGGAGAACCTCGACGTTGGCTTTGTAGGTGTTGTCGTAGATCGGGTACGCCTTCGGCATGCGGACGACATAACCCATCTCGACGTTCTCGGGTTTGGCGAGATCGAGGGCTGCGAGTTCACGCGTGCCTTGCGCGATGAGATCGGCGTCGGCGGAAGCCCACAGGCGGTCGCCCTCGTCGACGAAGTACTCGAGTCCGAGGCAGGTGCGTCCGTCCTTCACGAGGTACGGCGACCACGACCCGAAGTTCTGTATGCGGCCCACCTCGACGCCCGGGTCGTGAATGTAGATCCAGTTGTCGGGGAAGCCATCAGCCTCGGGGACGACGAGCGCGACGGTGAGGAAGTCGCGGAACTTCAACCCATCGGCGGCCGCGAGCACCTCGGGCGGTGGTGCCGGGTCCATCGCCTTCAACAGCAGCGGGATCGGCATGCTCGATACCACGTGCGAGCATGGATAATCGGTAGTGGAGCCGTCCGCGTGCCGGGCAGCCACCGACGTGGCTCGGCCATCGGCGTGGCGAACCTTGGTGACCGGGGTTTGCATCTCGATCGTGCTGCCAGCTGCGATGACGAGGTCGCGGCAGCGTTCCCACATCATGCCGGGCCCGAGCTTCGGGTATTGGAACTCTTCGATCAGTGACGTGATGTCCTTTTGATTGCGCCGCGGCAAGATCGCGTTGGTGATCGCGTTCATGAGCGACAGGTTCTTCACGCGCTGTGCGGCCCAATCAGCGGGCATGTCGGCGACCTTCATCCCCCATACCTTCTCGGTGTAGGTCTTGAAGAAGGTGTTGTAGAGCCGCCAACCAAATCGGGCGACGAGCCAGCCTTCGTAGTTCTGTTGATCCTTCGGTGGCCGGACACGGGCCCACGCGTACGAGCCGAGGCACCGCACCGCTTCGATGATACCGAGGTTGCCCAGCGCGTTGAAGGCCTTGAGCGGGTAGTCGTAGTACTTCCCGTCGAAATAGATGCGGCTCTTGCGCGGCCGCATCAGGAAATCTTCGGCGGGAAGGATCTCGTGCCACAACGCCTC
>JANMVY010000696.1:0-1698 GCA_031393535.1 Actinomycetes bacterium
ATCGTGGTGAGGTGGTTGTGCACCGTCTTCACCGCGATGTCGAGTCGGGCGGCGACCTGCTTGGTGGTGTGCCCCGAGGCGAAGAGTTGGAGCACTGCTCGTTGTCGTTCGGTGAGGACGATCTGGCGCCCCACGGGCACGGTGAACGGCGGTTCGGGCGACGCGGGGCGCTCGATGAGAATCGCGAGGGAGGCGATGGTGCTGCCGTCGACGACGACGCGGGTCAGCGAGCCTTCGACATCGACGACGGTGCCGTCGCGCGCGACGAGCTGAGATGTCATGGCGCCGACATCGCCACCGGCGAACAACGTCTCGAACTGGTGGGCGGACCGGGCCCGATGCGAGACCGACACGATGTCGCGGACACGGCGTGTCTGGAGGTCGTCGGCCGTATAGCCGAGCCGAGCCCGCCAGGCGCGGTTGACGAACAGCAACTCGCCGCTCGGGGACGCACATTGCACGAAGGCATCGATGTTCTCCGCGAGCGCAGCCGCGAAAGGACGTGCGTCGACTTGCTTGGCTGTCATCCGGGGCTTCCGAGCTCTCGATGGGATGTCCGTGCAGGTCAGGACACAGAACGGCGTCCGTCAGTTTACCCGCCGGTCGCCGTTGTTGCCCCGCTGGTCATCGCCGCGAGGAATCAGGCGATGCCCGACGCAGGGCGGGCCGGTGCGCTTGTGCGACGATGCCCGCCGTGCCCGAATCGTCGTCGCCCACGCCCACAGCGTTCTTCTTCCGCGACGGCGCGGACCTGCTACCGACTGTCGCCACCCAGGGGCCGTGGCACCCCGGTGCCCAACACGGCGGCCCGGTGTGCGCGGCGCTCGCCTGGCTGATCGAGGCGGTGCCGACGATCGTGCCGATGCAGGTGAGTCGATTCACGTTCGACCTGTTGCGCCCCGCCCCGCTGACGCGACTCAGCACCGTCACACGTGTCGTGCGCGACGGGAAGCGGATCCAGGTCGTCGAGGCGCTGCTCCTCGACGCCGACGTCGAGATCGCGCGGGGCGCGGCGGTTCGGCTGCGCGAGGTCGAGCTGCCCGAACTGATCGACCATCCACAGCGGCCGCGGACGATGGCGCCCGCGCCGACCGGGCACATCGCGCGCCCGCCGTCCGCGATGGCCGCCCGCATCGGCTTTCTCCGCGCGATCGACATCGATCGCGTCGTCGGTGGGCCCGGGGGCGGCCCGCCTTCGATCAGTTGGTATCGGGCGCGGGTGCCGCTGGTGGAAGGCGAACCGATGTCGGCGCTGCAACGGCTCGCGATGTTCGCCGACTTCACGAGCTCGTCCGCGTCGTACCTCGACCACCGCGTCTACTCGGCGATCAACGCCGATGTCACCGTGCAAGTTCTGCGGCGCCCGGTGGGTGAGTGGCTGTGCGTCGACCCCACCACGGTCGCCGGTGGCAATGGCATCGGCCATTCGCGATCGTCGATCTATGATACCGAAGGATTCGTCGCGTCGGCGTCGACGTCGCAACTGGTCGACCGGGTGCGCTCTCCTTTCGCCTGAGATCTTCGGGGTCGAACCAGCAGAGCGGCCGCCGAACTTCGAAGAATCGTGAGGTTGGCCGTATCTTTGCTTCAGGTCGGCCCCGGTCCGGTCCGATACCCAAGGCATGCATCGATCGACCCGAGCCGCCGGCATGTTCTGCGCGGCGCTCGCGCTGACCGCAACCGCCTGTGGTGGCGCGG
>JANMVY010000710.1:0-2757 GCA_031393535.1 Actinomycetes bacterium
ACTTGAACTAACAACGAAACTCGTAACGGGATTTGGGCCGCTTTGGGGTTGGTCGTGATGGCCGATCCTGGGGAGCTGATTCCGGATTCGTTGGTGGCGGCTTCTGCTCGTACTAACCATCAGGTTGGTTGGGCGTTGTCGTTGTATGAAGCGGCGCGGGAGGCGAGCGGTTCGTTTCGCCCGTCGCGACCGATGCCGCGCCCGGTGTGTCAAGGGCCAATAGTTTCTGCCCGTGGGCGGTCAGTGGATCTGCCCGTTGGTGGCCATCAGAAGTGCCCATTGATGGCCAGTGGTTCTGCCCAGTAGGTCAGTTGGCCAGTGGCCTCACTCCTTTGCCTCGTGTTGCTTGGGTGAGGCGGATCGAGTCGCCGTTGGTGATGACGACGTGGGCGTGGTGCAGGAGCCGGTCGACGGTGGCGTTGGCGATCGTCTTGGGCATGAGTTCGTCGAACCCGGCTGGGTGCAGGTTTGACGACAGGGCGATGGAGCGTTTCTCGTAGGCGGCGTCGACGACGCGGTAGAGCGCTTCGGCGGTCTCTGTCGTCACCGGCAACAGCCCGATGTCATCAATGCAGATCAGATCAGCGCGCATGATCTTTTTGATCGCCCGGCTGGTGCTGTCGTCGACGCGGTGCCGGTTGATCAACGCGCCGAGGGCCTCTAGGGAGAACCATTGGACGTGGCAGCCGTGCCCGATCGCCGCGTGACCTAGCGCTTCGAGCAGGTGGGATTTGCCGGTGCCGGACGGTCCGCAGACAACGAGGTTCTCGTGGCGGTCGATCCACTCGAGCGTGGTCAGCGATCGCTGTGTCGGCACCGGGATCGACGAGACGGTCTCGTTCCAGTTGTCGAATGTTTTGCCGGTCGGGAACCCGGCGGCTGTGCGTCGGATGTTGATCGAAGACGCGCGTCGGCCGGCGAGTTCCTCGGTCAACAACGCCCGGACGGCTTCGGCGGGGTCCCATCGTTGCGCTTTCGCGGTCGCCAACACGTCGGGTGCTTGGCGGCGCATGTGCGGCAGATGCAACTGTCGCAGCAGGTCGACGACTTGATCGATCGGTGCGGTCGTGTCGGTCATGACGCGACCTCCCCGAAGTTCTCCCACGCCCGTGTGGAGGGTTGCATCGAATGTTCCTCATCTACGCGTCGTTGTTGCCCGACCGGATGCGCAGCGAGGATCGATGCTGTGTCGCCGTCACCGAACCGTACGAACGTGGCGGCGTGACCGAGCGCCCAATCGACTCGCTCGACACCGTGCAACCGGGCGAGTTGAACAGCTTCAGCCATCTTCACCTTCACCCGCGACGTCCCCGCAGCGGCGGCCTCGATCAGCCACACCCTGGCACCGTCACCGAGCGCCAAGAACTCGGCCTCGGCCGGGTTGCCCGCCTTGGGTTGTCGTGCCAACGCGCCGGCAGGACGCGGCGGGTAGTGAGCGTCGTCGATACTCGGGTTCCCCGGCGTCGACAGCATGTGCCGGGCGACTTCGACCGCACCCGACACCGGGATGTGGGTGGCGACGATCTCGTCGCCGTCGACACGGACCCACACCACCTGATCGGCGAGAGTGTGCGGAACCGAATAGGTGACACCACCGAAGGAGACCGTCGACGTCCACGACACCTTGCGGGTCTCACCGAACGCGGCGGTGAACGCGGCGTCGGGCAGACGATGCAACCGGGCCTGTTCCTCGACCAGCATCTCCACCGGCGCCCGGCGAGTGACCCGATGCTCACGCCCGTTGACCTTCACCATAAACACAACGCACGCCTCGACGAGCTCCGCCCACGAGACGTAGGCGTCAAGCAGGTTCGTGTCGGTCGGGACCAGATCGGCCTTCGCGATCTGAACGGTGCGTTCGACACCACCCTTGGTCTCAGGGTCCGCGGGCACGCACGTCGCGACCGTCACCCCGTAGTGGTGGCCGACACTGACGATCAACGGATGCCTCACCGCGATCCCCGCGACATGCCCCGTGGACACGGTGCGTTCGTTGTCCGTCAACCAATACGTCGGCACACCACCAAACGCGCGCATCGACCTGTCCAGGCACGAGATCACCGTCGGCAACGTCTTGTCCCACACCGCGAACACAACCCGAAATCTCGACCAGGCGAGCCAGGCGCAGAACAGATACGTCTGTCGGCCGGCGATCTTGGGGCCGTGGCCCCAGTCCCACTGCGCCCACATCCCCGGCTCAACAACCCACGGCCGATACACGCGCCGGCGGCCGACACGCCAGTTCAACTTCACCACCGCCAGCGCCCGACGAGTGGTGCGCTGCGAGCCCTCGAAGCCGAGCCCGACAAGCTTGTCGAACACGACATCACCGCGCACTTTGCCGTTGGATCGTTCGACCCACTCCTCGATCTTGGGCATAAACCCATCAATCAACTTGACCCGCTCCGGCGCTGTCGCGCCGTCGGGCAACAAACCCCGATCGCGCATCGTCACCCAATGCTCGACCGTGTGATGAGAGCAACCCGCCAACGCGGCGGCCGCTCGATAACTGTTCGTCAACGCGAACGCTTCCAAGATTTCCATGATCTCCTCGTAAGACTTCAACTTGTTCCTTCCGGTCCGGCGGGCATGTCTGGCGACAACCAGTCGAACCGGAAGGAACACCACCGACGCGGATGCGCGCGGCAGCAAGGACTTTCAACGAGGGCAGAACCACTGACCGCCAGTGGGCAGAACTGTTGGCCACCAACGGGCAGTTTCGTGACCGCCTACGGGCAGAATCTCATGGCCGCCGAC
>JANMVY010000802.1:0-3557 GCA_031393535.1 Actinomycetes bacterium
GCGGCCGTCGACGGTGACCGGGTTGTACGTCTCGAACCCCGGCATCGGTTGTTTGGTGCCGACACGGTGCTTGTATTTGTCATCGAGATACCGCGACCACAGGTCACGCGGATAGACCACGTGTGCGTCCGCATCGAACACCTTGAAGCCGTTGCGCATGGCTGCTCCCGAACTGGACCAACGCCGCGCCTTCCGCGGCTCTGGTTCGGCACGCTAGCAGGATTCAAACAGTTGTTCGACGGCCGGCTCACGCAACGGTCCGACATCCGGCCGGCCGTCGCGCACCGACTAGCTTGCCTTCGGACCACGACCACCCGGGAGCCCATCATGTCGACGCTGAAGGACAAGCGCATCCTGGTCACGGGACCGGCCGGGCAGATCGCCTTCCCGCTCGTGGCCGATCTCGCCCGCGACAACGAGGTGTGGGGCATCGCCCGCTTCGGCGACCCCGACACGCGAGCGAAAGTCGATGCCACCGGGTGCATCACGCGTGTCGTCGATCTCGGTGAGCCCGACTGGCAGGATCTCCCCGATCGATTCGACCACGTGCTGCACCTTGCGATCTTCCAGGCGCTCGAACCCGACTACGACTACGCGATGCGCGTCAACGCCGAAGGCACCGCGCTCTTGATGCACCGCTTCGCGAACAGCGAGTCGATGCTGATCGTGTCGACCGTCGCCGTGTACGACAACAACCCCGACGGCGCGCACCGGTACAAGGAAACCGACCTCCTCGGTGACAACCGTGCCCCCTACTCCCCCACCTATGGCATCTCGAAGATCGCGCAGGAGGGCGTCGCGCGCGGGTTGACGCGCGCACTGAAACTGCCCACCACCATCGCCCGAATGAACGTGTCGTACAGCGCGCTGGGTGGATTGCCCGCCTATCAACTCGACATGCTCGTCAACGACATGGATGTGCCGGTCATGACCGGTGGTGCGTGGTTCAACCCGATCGACGAGGACGACATCTATCTCCAGGTGCCCAGGTTGCTCGATGTGGCGTCGGTGCCGGCCACGATCTGCAACTGGGGCGGCGACCAAGCGGTGAGCACCGAGGAGTACGTCACCTATCTCGGGGCGCTCGTGGGCAAGACTGCGAAGTTCGTCTATGTGCCCGATGGCATAGCGGGCCGCGCTATGGACAACACGCGCCGCGAGCAACTCATCGGCGGCTGCACCGTGCATTGGCACGATGGCTTCCAGAAGTTGGCGAAGGGTCGCTACCCCGACCTCTACATCGGCCCCTGAATCGCGACGTCGTGCGGCAGATACGTTGCGCGCAGTTGTGGCTTTTGCACCTTGCCCATCGCGTTGCGCGGGAGCGCCTCGACGTGCTCGATCTGTTCAGGACACTTGTGTCTCGCGAGACCGAGTGCCTCACAGTGCGCGCGTAATGCTTCGAGGGTGAGCGTCGTGGCGTTGCGAGTGACCACCACCGCACACACCCGTTCGCCGGTGCGCGCGTCGGGCATGCCGATCACCGCCGCCTCGAGCACATCGGGGTGACGTGAAAGCGCGTTCTCGATCTCGAGCACCGAGATGTTCTCGGCGTTGCGGATGACGATCTCCTTGAGTCGTCCGGTGATCCACACGTTGCCACCGACATCGAGCCGACCGAGGTCACCCGTGCGGAACCACCGGTCGGGGAAGAAACCCGACACGTCGAGCTCGGCGTTGACATAGCCGACCAGTTGCTGGGGGCCGCGGAGCACCAGTTCGCCTTCACCGCCCGGAGCGACATCGAGACCGTGCGCATCGACGACGCGCACCTCGACGCCGGTACCCGGTCGGCCCACTGAACCGGTCATCACCTCAGCTGAATCGTCGCAACGCGCGCATGTTGCGTTCGGGAACTCGGTGAGGCCCCACGAACCAACGACGCCGGCGACCCCGAACGTGCGTTGCAACGCGTGATGGATCTCGGTGGGAACCGACGCACCACCGCCCATGCATGCGCGCAGATCGGTGAAGAGCGGATCGCCGCCATGTCGTTGCTGGGCTGCGATGTACGCGTTGAAGAACGGAACGGCGGTACCGAGCAAGGTGGGCCGGTGCGCGGCGAACCGTGCGGGCGAAGTGACCGGATCGAACGCATCGAACAACACGAGGCGCGCGCCGGTGACGAGGAACGTGGTGAGGATGACGACTCCACCGATGTGGGTGACCGGGAATGCGACCGGGTAAACGTCACGATCGTCGATGTCGAGGCGTTCGATCAGTGCAGACGCGCCGTGCATCACGGAGAAGTCGGTATGGCGTGCGCCTTTCGGATCAGCGGTGGTGCCCGAGGTGTGGTAGATCCAGCGCACCGGCATGTCCGCGCGGGGGCGGCTCGACGATGGTGGCGCCAACGTTGCCGGGTCGCCCTGCGGTAGTCGCACCACACCAGGTGCAGGTGAATCGTCGAGGTCGATCACGAGCACCCGGAACCCGCGCTCGTCACCGATCGCGCGCGCCAGACCCGCATGGTCGAAGCCGCGCCACGACGAGGGCACGACGTAGAACTCGGTCGCTACCTCGGCGGTGATGAACCGCACCTCGCGATCTCGCAGCACCGGGATGATCGGGTTCTGCACCGCGTCGAGCCGGGCGAGCGCGACGAGCAATACGAGCGACTCGATCACGGTAGGTAGCTGCCACGACACGACGGTGCCCGATCGAACCCCGAGATCCGCGAGCCCTGCGGCCACTCGCAACGCCGCGTCGCGAAACTGTAGGTTCGTATAGCCGCGGCCGTAGTCGTCGACGACGATTGCGCGCGCAGGATGCTGCACCGCAGCGTCGTCGACCAACTGCCAGAACGTGGGCGGGTACAGAACCGGCCGACCTTCGCGGTCGCTCATGTGAGGTCGAACAGATTGGTGACACCCTCGCCGCGGCGCACGTGACCGGTACGGCCGACGCCCTCACGTTCCTCGAGCGCGTGCAAGGCCGCGGTGTCGAAGATGTTCGCGACGAACCGGCGACTATCGTCGAGACGTCCGACGACGATTCCTCTCTCGGGGGTGCCGGTGCGATCGTGCATCACGGTGTAGCCGTCGATCGTCGCGTGTCCAGTCGGTTCGTGGGCGACTTCGACGGCGTGCTGCGGCAACGACGTGCCGCGTTCGGGCGGCGTGCCCGCGAACCGATCGGGCTTCGGCCGACCACTCCACACCGATGCCGCGTGCTTGGTGAGGAACATTCCGTTGCCCGTGACCAGCGCTCGGGCTGCGGGTTCCGCGCGGATCCGCTCGACCATGGCTGCGAGCGAGTGCAGCGTGTACGCCGAACCCGGGCCGCCCGCGTACGGCAGGCCGCCGGTGAGCGTGAACCGACGCGAGTCGGCCTCGTCGAGACCGAGCATCGCGCACGCCATCTCGACGGCGACCGGGAAGCACGAATAGAAATCGAACATCGCAATGTCATCGATGCCCACCCCCGCCTCGTGCAACGCGCCGCGGTGCGAACACTGCATCGACGGGCACGCGGCCAAATCGGGTCGGGTGCTCGGGAAGTACGCCTGTTCGTCGGCCGAGTCGCCACCCCACCAATACACCCAACGGTCCTCGGCG
>JANMVY010000804.1:0-2167 GCA_031393535.1 Actinomycetes bacterium
ATCAGGTCGACGAGGTCGGCCTTCCTCGCTCGCGAGCCGGGCTTGACGCCGAGCGCCGTCGCGATGACGTTGAGCTCGTCAGTCTTCTTGCGCTCGAGAGTCGCGCGTTGCAACTCGGTGGAGTCGACGCTCACCAGCACCTTCTTCGTCGGTTTCGCGCGTGCGAGTCGGGCTCGGCGCAGATCGGAATTCCGCACGGGCGCACTCGCGCTACCGCAAGGAACGTGGGAGACGTCGCCACCGAACGCTGGGCCTGCGATGGACACGAGCCACCGAGCGGTGGGACTTGGTGGGCATGCTGTGGCCGGCGTACTCGTGCCGGCGAGCAACTTCCCCGCCAATGACGACCCCTCCATGGTAGCCAGGGCTCGCGGCCAACGACAACCAACGCCCGCTCGTCGTCAGACGCGGGTCACCTTGCGCACGAACGACTGCACCTGGGCCAGGTCGTTGGGCAGTTCGGTGAGCCGCTCGGGTCGCGCGAACAGGTCGGCGAGGTGGGGCGGCAACGCCGGTCGCACGCCGGTGGCCTTCTCGACCGCGTCGGGGAACTTGGCCGGGTGCGCGGTGGCCAAGGTGACGATGGGGATGTCGAGGTCGCGGCGGCACGCTTCGGTGGCCCCGATGCCAACCGCGGTGTGGGGGTCGATGAGCATGCCGGTGCGCTGGTGGACGTCGTGGATGATGCGGAGTGTTGCGGTGTCGTCGACCCGCACGCCCGACCATTCGTCGCGGAGGAGTTGGAGACGGTCGCTGTCGATGGTCACGTGCCCATCGGCGCGAAAGCGGGCCAGCATCGCTGCGACAAGGTGGCCGTCTCGACCGTAGAGCTCGAACAGCAGCCGCTCGAGGTTGGACGAGACCTGGATGTCCATGCTGGGCGAGAACGTGGGATGCACCTCGCTCATGGTCATCGCACCGGTAGTGAAGAACTGCGTCAGGATGTCGTTGCGGTTCGATCCGACGACGAACTGTCGAACGTCGAGACCCATCCGCTGCGCGGCGTAACCGGCGAACACGTTGCCGAAATTGCCGGTTGGCACACTGAACGCGAGGGGTGCCGTGCGGTCACCGAGCCGTTCGGCCGCGACCACGTAGTAGACGATTTGCGCCAGCACACGCGCCCAGTTGATCGAGTTGACCGCCGAGAGACGCATCTCGTCGCGAAACAAGGCGTCGTTGAACATCGCCTTGACGAGGTCCTGGCAATCGTCGAAGGTGCCGTCGACCGCGACGTTGTGCACGTTGGTCGATGTCACGGTCGTCATCTGACGCCGTTGGACCTCCGACACGCGACCCGCGGGGTGCAAGATGACGATGTCGATCGCGTCGCGGTCGCGGCATGCCTCGATGGCAGCCGAGCCGGTGTCGCCTGAGGTGGCGCCCACGATCGTGACCCGCTCGCCGCGGCGCGTGAGCTCGTGATCGAACAGGCGGCCCACGAGCTGCAACGCGATGTCCTTGAACGCCAGCGTCGGACCATGGAACAACTCGAGCAGGTAGTGCCCGCCGCCGAGATCGACGAGAGGGGTCACTTCGGAAGTCTCGAAGGTCGCGTACGCATCGGCCACGATGGTCTCGAAGGTCGACCGGTCGATGGTGCCGGTGACGTAGGGCCACATCACCTCGACCGCGACCTCGGTATAGGGCCGACGCACCGCACGCGGTGGCGGCGCACCCAGGGCCGGCCACGCCTCGGGCACGTACAGGCCGCCGTCGGTCGCGAGTCCGGCCAGCAGAACGTCGGTGAAATGGAGCGCGGGCGCGTCGCCGCGCGTGCTCACGTACCGCAACGGTGCACCCGTCATGTCACCTGCCCGATCACCCGCAACACGCTGCCGATACGGTCGACCGCGTCGAGCCCGCGCAGCTCTTGCAACGTGGCCTGCACATCGCGTTCGGTGGCGACGTGGGTGATGAAGATGAGCCGCGCCTCCGTACCGAGACCCTCTTGCTCCATCGACCGAATCGAGACGTTGTGGCGGCCGAACGCGTCGGCGACGCGGGCGAGCACCCCGGGTCGATCGGCGACCTCGAGGCTCAGGTAGTAGGCGGACGTGAGCTCGTCGATGCTGCGGATGCGGGTGCGGACGAACGCGCCGATCGGGGTGTGCATGCCCTGTCGCTTGTTCATGGCCGCGTCGATCACGTCGCCGAGCACCGCGCT
>JANMVY010000830.1:0-3999 GCA_031393535.1 Actinomycetes bacterium
CGACGGCGCCTGTGCGGTGGTGGTCACCTCACTCGAACAGGCACGCGACCTCCGGCATCGGCCCGCGGTGATCGAAAGCGCGGCCTACGTCGCAGGCGGTGGGCCGGGGCTCGACATGGGCGACTCGCTGTTGTGGCCCGATCTGTCGCGCAACTACACGTCGCTGTTGGCCGACGACCTGTGGGGAGGTGCTGGCCTGTCACCCGACGAGGTCGGTATCGCCGAGATCTACGACTGTTTCACCACGAGCGCATTGATCGGCATCGAGGGGCTCGGTCTGGCCCCGCGCGGTGGTGCCGGCGCACTCATCCGATCGGGCGCAACACGGCCCGGTGGCGCGCGACCCATGAACACCAATGGTGGACTGCTGGCCGAGGGGTATCTGCACGGCATGAACACCGTGGCCGAGGCCGTGCTCCAGATGCAGGGACGCTGCGGCGCGCGCACGGTCGAGGGCGCCGAGACATGCGTGGTCACCTCGGGTGCGCTCACCGACGGCTCCGCGCTCGTGCTGGCGAAGGGCTGACCATGACCGCGCACATCGCCGGCATCATCGAACCCGTCATCGACCCGGACGCGGTCATCTTCTGGGACGGCGTCGCGGCACGGAAGCTGCTCGTGCCGACGTGCATCGGTTGCGGCGCAACGTTCTTCCCGCCGCTGCCCTGTTGCCCGCGTTGTCAGAGCGAGCTCATCGAACACGTCGAAGCCGCGGGAGGAGCACGGCTCTACAGCTGGGTGGTCATGCGGCGCGCGCTCGACCCGGCATTCGTCGACGCAGTGCCGTACGTGGTCGCGGCGGTCGAGCTCGAAGAAGGCGCTCGCCTCTTCGCCCGGCTCGTGCGCGTCGACATCGACGATGCGCATGCGCTTCGGGCCGGCATGTTGCTGCGGCTCGTGTTCGTCGACGTCGACGGCCGACCCATGTGGGCCTTCGAACCTGCGGCGGAAACGTGACCACCTATCGAACCGCGACCGCCGAGGCCGCGTACCGCGCCGCAGGCCTGTGGACCGGAACCACCCTCGTAGACCGTGTGCGCGAGCACGCCAGCGTGCGACCTGACGCGGTGGCGATCGTCGATGGTTCCGACGACCGGCGAGTGACCTACGCGCAGCTGTGGCGTGACGCGTGTGTGTTTGCGTCGTTCCTGCGAGCGCGTGGCGTGCAGCCGGGCGAAGGCGTCTCGGTGCAACTGCCCAACGCGTACGAGACCGCCGTGGTCGACCTGGGTGTGCTCGCCGCCGGCGCAGTGCTGAACCCGCTGCTGCCCAACTACCGCGCCCACGAGCTACGCCACGTCCTCGCGGTGTCGCACGCGAAGGTGTTCGTCACGCCCGACACGTACCGCGGGTTCGACCACCTCGCCATGGCACGCGAGCTTCGGGGCACACTGACCGAGTTGCACACCCACGTCGTCGTCGGCTCGCCGGTCGACCCCGAGTCGTTCGCACTCGCCGACGTTCTCGCGCACACCGAGCCCGATGTCGCGAACCTGCCGGCGCTCGACGCGGCCGCACCGAGCGAGCTCATCTTCACATCGGGTACCGAGGCTGCACCCAAGGCCATCGTGCACACCGAGCAGACCATCAACGTCAACGTGCGCGCCACCGTCGAAGTGATGGGTCTGACCGACGGCGACGTGGTGTGGATGCCGAGCCCAGTCGGGCACTCGACCGGGCTCAACTTCGGACTTCGCCTCGCGCTCTACGCCGGCCTACCGATCGTTCTCCAGGACCGGTGGGACGCGGAACGTGCCGCCGAGCTCATCGAACGTGAGCGTTGCAGCTACACGCTGGCTGCGACGACGTTCCTCAACGATCTCGTACGCAGCTTGGCCACCTCACCGCGCGACGTGACCTCGATGCGGTGCTTCGGTTGCGGAGGCGCACCCGTGCCCCCCGATCTCGTCCACGCAGCCGCAGGTGTCGGCATGTTGGTGTTGCGCATCTACGGATCGACCGAGGGTCTCGTGATCACCTGGAACCGCCCCGACTCGCCGCTCGACAAACGTGCCAACACCGATGGACGCGCAATGCCCCACATCGAGGTCGAGGTCCGTGACGACGACGACCAGCCGGTGGTGCCCGGAACCGCGGGCGAGATCCACGTGCGCGGACCCGAGGTGTGCGTGGGGTTCTTCGACGATCCCGAACGCATGGCCCGGGTGTTCACCGCCGATGGCTGGCTCCGCAGCGGTGACCTCGGCGTGCTCGACGAACAGGGCCACCTCACCATTGTCGGGCGCAAGAAGGAGATCATCATCCGCGGCGGCATGAACATCGCACCCCGCGAGATCGAGGACCTGTTGTGCGAGATGCCCTCGGTGCGTGCGGCGGCGGTGATCGGCCTGCCCGACGACCGCCTCGGCGAGATCGTGTGCGCCTGCGTCATCACCGACGAACCGCTGCATCTCGACGACGTCATCGCGTACCTGCGCACGCGCGACCTCGCGACCTACAAGCTTCCCCAAGCCATGCGGATCGTCGACGCGATCCCCAGAACCGCGAGCGGCAAGCTCCGCAAGGCCGCGCTGCGTGACGAGATCCTCGCCTCGGGTCCGAACGACGTGGTGCTGTCATGAGCGACGCGCTGGTAGTGGTCGATGATGTCGCACTCGGAGTCGGCGGCATCGCGCGGATCCTCACACTCGACCGCCCCGACCAGCGCAATCCGCTCGACAAGCACACGGTCACGTGCTTGCGCGATCTGGTGCGTGCCGCGGTGCACGACACCGATGTACGCGCAGTGGTGCTCACCGGCAACGGACCCGCGTTCTCGTCGGGCGGCGATCTCAAGGGCTACCAGACGCTCTACCGCGATCCGCCGGCGTTCCGAGCCTTTCTCGACGAGTTCGCCGAGCTGTGCATGCTGCTCGAGCGCAGCCGAGTGGTGAGCGTGGCCATGGTGAACGGCGCGTGCGTCGCCGGAGGTCTCGAGCTCGCGCTGGCCTGCGACATCGTCGTGGTCGCGAGCGACGCGCGCATTGCAGACGGTCACCTGCAATTCGGTCAGCTGCCGGGCGCCGGCGGCAGCCAACGGCTCTGTCGTGCGATCGGTTTGCAAAAGGCGAAGGAGATGCTGCTCACCGGCCGCTTCTACCGTGGCGACGAAGCCGTCGCGATGGGACTCGCCGCGCTGCACTGCCCACGCGACGAGCTGCGAGGGCGCACGATCGCGCTCGTCGAGGAGGTGTGCGCCCACAGCCCACTGGCACTGCGTGAGATGAAGACCTTGATCGGCTACGCGGTCGACCTACCCCTAGACCAGGCTCTGGCCGCCGAGCTCGCCCTGGTGCACCGCTACGCGACAACTTCCTACGACGCCACCGAAGGGCTCGACGCGTTCGCTTCGCGGCGCGAACCGCAGTACCGCGGCGAGTGATCGCGCGCGGCCGCGATCGCAACCGTGGGCCTGCGCCGCTCAGCCGAACGACGGGCCGTCGAAGGAATCGATGGTGGTGAAGCTCGCGACCTCGTTGCGCGTGAGTCGAGTGTGCTGCTTCTCGGGATGGCCGAGCGCGACAACCGCTACCACCGCGTAGGTATCGGGGAGTTGCACCAGCGCACGCACCGCCGGCTCTTGTCGAACCGCGAACGTGGTCAGCACGCCACCGAGACCCTCGAGCCGTGCGGCCAAGAGGATATTTTGGCAGAACGGGTAGATCGACGCCCCGGCCACGATGCCATGACGATCGAGCTCGGCGTCCATCGCAGCGACGCATCCCGTGTCGACAGCCACCAGCAAGAGCACCGGCGCGACGCGCAGTGACGACACGATCGACGGGCTCGTGTCGGCCCGCGCCGCGACCAGATCGACCTCGCCGGGTCCGGGCCACCGGCCATTCCGGGTCAGACCGAAGGGTCGCTGTCCGGCTCGCATCAGCGCCACGTACTCACGCGCGACCGACTCCATGAGGTCGAGCAGCGCGTCGCGTCTCGTCTCGTCTCGCAGCACGATCACGCGCCACCCTTGCTTGTTGGCACCGCTCGGCGCGAACC
>JANMVY010000841.1:0-2591 GCA_031393535.1 Actinomycetes bacterium
GTTCGACGACGCGTTGTTGTGCATCCGTTGTGGGGCGTGCCTCAACGTATGCCCGGTGTACCGCAACATCGGTGGGCACGCGTACGGCACGGTGTACTCGGGTCCGATCGGCGCAGTGCTCACGCCGCTTCTGCGACCCGATGACCCGGCAGCGCGGGAGTTGCCCGAAGCCAGTTCGTTGTGTGGTGCGTGCACCGAGGTCTGCCCGGTGCGTATCCCGCTCCATGACCTGCTTTTGCGCGAGCGGCATCGCGACGCGCCGGCCGACGCGACACGCACGCGACGAGTCGCGTTCGCCGCGTGGTCGCTGCTGTGGTCCAACCCGTTCACCTACCGCGCCGGCGTGGTGGTGGCCCAGGTCGGGCTATGGGTCGCGGCCCGGGCGCCGAAGCTCGCCCGGCGCACACCCGGCTGGGTCGGTGCATGGGGACGAGATCGTGCCCTCCCCGAGGTCCGGCGATGAACGCGTCGCATCACGCACCGCAGCCGGCACCGGTGCGCTACACCGTCGACCGCCGCGGCATCGAGGGATTCTGCGAGGCCTGGCACGCGCTCGGTGGCACGAGCGAGCGCGTGACCACGATCGACGACCGAGTCGACGCCGCCAACCTCGTGCACGCGACCGCCGCGGTGGCGCAAACCGGCAGCATCGTGGTCGACAGCGCGCGCAACGGGCGTGCCGCAAGCTTGTTGCCCGCGCAGTGCACATTCGTGGTCGACGCCACGACCATCGTCGACACACCGGGCGACGTGCTGCGGCACCGTACCCGTTGGTGGCCTGATGGTGTGCCGAGCCAGATCGTGTTCATCACGGGCCCGTCGCGCAGCGCCGACATCGAGATGACGCTCACCATCGGCGTGCACGGCCCCGGGCGCGTGCACGCCCTCATCGTCGGCTGATCGAACGCGCGGCGTGGGCCACGATCGGCGACGCGGCATTGGCCCAGAGCGCGTGGCCGTGGGCGTTCGGGTGGAACCGATCGGCCGCGAACACTCGGTCACCGCCGTGACGAAAGGCGCGATCCACGGTCGATACATCGATGTAGCGGGCGTGGTGCGCGGCGGCAACGGCGCGGATCACCCGGTTCACCCGACGCCCGCGTGCCCCCAACGCGCCGCTCAGCGGATACGGCACGCGGGAAATGCCGCCGAGGTCGCCCACGCCACCGACGACCACAGCCGGAACCACGGCGACGAGGCGCCCGACAAGGACCTGGAAGTCGCGCTCGACCGAGTCGAGCGGCGTGAAATGGATCGCGTCGTTCGTTCCGACGGCGACCACCACCAGGTCGGGGCTCGCCGCCAAGAGCGGTTCCAGTTGGTCGTGCAACACATCGCGGACCCGCGAACCGCCGACCGCGTACGACGTCAGGTGGATGTGTGCGCCTTCGCTGACCGCCAGTCGGCGCGCCACCTGACGTACCCAGATGTCGCCGTTGTCGGCGAGACCCGGCCCGGTGAGGGTGCTGTCACCCGCGGCGGCCAGACGCAGAACGCGATCGGTTCCGAAGGGCGCATGCTCCACCCCCGACGCGTCGGAGCCGACCACACTCGGGAGGTCTCGCCTGCGCAGGGTGTGGCACGCCTGCCCGGCGAGCAACGCCGCGGCCGCGAATGCGCCCCACGCCGTTGTCGCTGCGGCGCGGCTGGTGAACGACGTGAAGGGCTCGTCGCTCTTCACACCAGCATGCGCGCCCGGAACCGGGCGAGCGACGCATCGTCGACACCCAGCGCATCGCGCACGTACGAGTGGATGTCACCAAAGGTGGCGTGCAGCGTGTCGATCGCGGCGCGCGCGTACTCGGAACGCACCTCGAGGAAGGGGCGCAACAGTTCGATGTCGACAGCGGGGTTCACCGAGACGCCTTCGCGGCCGCGCCGATGCCGGTTGCTCTCGAGGTAGTGCTCGATCACGGTCGCCTCGGGCACCCCGAGCGTGAGCAGTATCAACGAGGCACCCCAGCCGGTGCGGTCCTTGCCCGCCGAGCAATGGATGACTGACGGCGTATCGGCGTCGATGAGCGTGCGCAGCATGCGCGCGTACCCCGCAACGCGCTCGGGCTGGGCCACGAGCGCCGCGGCACCGCGCGTCATGACCTCGTGGGCGCGCCCACCGCCGAAAGCCGTCTCGAGCTCGTCTGGCGTCGCAGTACGCAACATCGTGCGGATATCGCTCGCGCTCGCCGGATCGAACATGGGGATCGACACGCGTCGAGCGCCGGCCGGCATGCGGTTGTGGCCGTCGGCCTCGATGTCGTCCGGTCCGCGGAAGTCGATGAACACGCGGACATCGAGCCTCTCGAGCGCGGCGATGTCTTCGTCGGTTGCGGCCGAAAAATGCGCGGCCCGGTAGATCCAGCCGGTGCGGACGGTCATGCCGTCGGTGGTGGCGTGGCCACCGATGTCTCGGAAGTTGACGACCCCCTGCAGCATGTCGGGTGTCACGCGGGCGTGGAGTCGAGCGCGCGGCCGGTGGAACCGTCGGGGCCGACCGTGACGTCGCCCGCGAGGGTGATGCGTTGCATCGAACGGTGCATGCCCGGCGGCACGTCGGTGGGCACGAGGTGGGCGGTGGCCCGGTTGTCCCAGAA
>JANMVY010000052.1:0-4413 GCA_031393535.1 Actinomycetes bacterium
ACCGGAATGATGTTCTTGTTGTTCGGCAGGATGACGACGCCATCGGCCGGACACGCCTCGACCGCGGCGAGCAGGTCGGCAGTGGACGGGTTCATCGACTGCCCGCCGGTGACGATCTCGTGCACTCCGAGCGAACGGAACAGCGCGACGATGCCGTCGCCCACCCCGACCGCCACGACACCTGTGGTAACGCGCGCGGCAACGGCGGCAGGCGCCACGGCGGCCGCGCGTACCCATTCGCGTTCTTCGACCTCTTCGAACAGGTCGGTGACGCGGATCTTGCTGGGCCGGCCCGCGGCGATGCCGGCCTCGACGGCCGCACCGATGTCGTTGGTGTGGACGTGGCAGTTGTAGGTGCCGTTGTCGCCCACCACGACGATCGAGTCACCGATGTGCATCCACGCGTCCTTGAAGGCCGCGAGCGAATCGTCGGCGGCGTGGAGGAAGAACATGACCTCGTAACGCAGCGAGGCGACGTCGGGCGCGGTCGCGCCGGACGCCATGGGCAACGGCTGGTCGTCGGCCCCGACCGGCGGCACGGGCAACGGACGCCCGTCGATCACCGACAACAGCGCGTCGCAGAAGAGCAGCAGGCCGGCGCCGCCGGCGTCGACCACGCCGGCATCGCGCAGCACCGCCAAGAGCTCCGGCGTGTGGGCGAGCGCCTCGTGGCCCCGTGTCCACGCCGCTTCGGCAACGCCGAGCAGGTCGGCGCCCCGGCCCGCGGCGGCGACCGCGGCACCGGCGAGCTCGCGCATGACCGTGAGCATGGTGCCCTCGACCGGGCGCATGACCGCGCCGTAGGCCGCCGCGGCCGCCGCGTCGAGGGCATCGGCGAGCACCCGGGCGTCGACCGTGTCGTGATCGCGGAGGACACCGCACATGCCGCGGACGATCTGGCTGAGGATGACCCCGGAGTTCCCGCGGGCACCCATGAGCGATCCGTGCGCAAGCGCTGTGCACAGTTCGGCCATTGTGCGCGGGTCGGCCTGGTCGACTTCGGCCATGACGGATGCGAGGGTGAGCGACATGTTGGTGCCCGTGTCACCGTCGGGCACCGGATACACGTTCAGGCGATTGATACCGGCGCGGTGTGCCACGAGGGCATCGGCGAACGCGGCCACCGCAGCGCGCAACGCCGAGGGATCGAGGCTGGCGCGGGTCTCGGGCACGACGAGATGGTAATGGTCGACGCGGCGCTATCCGTGACCGGCGATCTCTCCGCGGGACCGAGCTTGGTAGGGGGCGGTTCTCCCTGTACCCTTGGTGACCTTGCCGGTGGCGCCGCTGGCGCGCTTCGCCGTGGTGACGCGCCCTTTGCCCACCAGGCCCCGTCCGAGTTCTCGTCGAGGTAGTCCGTCATGTCATCGGTGTGCCAGATTTGTGGGAAGAAGCCGAATTTCGGTATGTCGTTGTCGCACTCCCATCGGCGTACCAAGCGCCGCTGGAATCCCAACATCCAGCGAGTGCGGGCCATCGTCTCCGGCAGCACCAAGCGGGTCAACGCCTGCACGGGCTGCATCAAGTCCGGCAAGGTCGTCAAAGCCGTCCGCTGAGGACGCACCAGGGGTTTCACGATGCAAGGTGTGATCAAGTCGTACGACCCGGTGACGCGCGACGGAGTTGTAGTGAGCGACACCGACTTCGCCGAGTTCGAACTTGCGGTCGACGCCCTCGAGGGATCGATCTTTCGCATGTTGCGCCAGGGCCAGCGCGTGCTTTTCCGCGTCGATGACCATGGCCAGGCGACCGCGTTGCGCCTCGGTTCCGAGGTCGACATGGGCACGCCCGACATCCCGAGCTTGCGCTGATTTCGGTCGTTTCGACCCTGTTGCGCACCGCAGCGTGTTCGTACGCTGACCCAGTCCCCCAATTCGTCGGCCGCCCGGAGCCAGGATGAGCGCACGCACCACCAATTCCAATCTGCGCGAATGGGTCGCCGGCTGGGCCGAGATCTTGACGCCTGCCGAAATCTACTGGTGCGACGGTTCCGCAGAGGAGTACGACCGGCTCTGCGCACAGCTCGTCGCCGCGGGCACCTTCGTCCGGCTCGACGACGACGTACGCCCCAACAGCTTTCTCGCCCTGTCCGACCCCGGTGACGTCGCCCGCGTCGAAGACCGCACGTTCATCGCGTGCGCGCACGAGCTCGACGCCGGTACCACGAACAATTGGCGCGACCCGGCCTCGCTCCGCACCGAGATGCTCGGTTTCTTCCGGGGCGCCATGCGCGGCCGCACCCTCTACGTCGTGCCGTTCTCGATGGGACCTCTCGGCTCGGAGATAAGCCACATCGGCGTCGAGCTCACCGATTCTGCATACGTCGCCGTGTCGATGCGCACCATGACCCGCATGGGTCAACCGGCGCTCGACGTGCTCGGCGACAGCGCCGACTTCGTGCCGTGCGTGCACTCGGTCGGCCATCCCCTCGCCCCGGGCCAAGCCGATGTGGCCTGGCCCTGCGACGCCGAGAACAAGTACATCTCGCACTTCCCCGAGACCCGCGAGATCTGGTCGTACGGTTCGGGCTACGGCGGCAACGCATTGCTCGGCAAGAAGTGCTTCGCGCTGCGAATCGCGTCGACCATGGCCCGCGACGCCGGCTGGCTCGCGGAGCACATGCTCATCTTGGGCATCACCCCCCCGAAGGGTCCCAAGCACTACGTCGCGGCGGCGTTCCCGTCGGCGTGCGGCAAGACGAACATGGCCATGCTCATACCGACGCTTCCGGGGTGGAAGGTCGAGACAATCGGCGACGACATCGCGTGGATGAAGTTCGGCGAGGACGGCCGGCTCTTTGCGATCAACCCCGAGGCCGGTTTCTTCGGTGTCGCTCCCGGCACGTCCGAGCGGACGAATCGCAACGCCATGGAGACGTTGTGGGGCAACGCCATATTCACCAACGTCGCGAAGACACCAGATGGCGACGTGTGGTGGGAGGAGATGACCGACGACAAGCCGCCTCGCCTCACCGACTGGCGCGGGCAGCAGTGGACCCCCGCGACCACCACCCCCGCAGCGCACCCCAACGCGCGTTTCACCGTGCCTGCCGCACAATGTCCGTCGATCGCACCCGAGTGGGAAGACCCACGCGGCGTGCCGATCTCCGCCATCCTCTTCGGTGGTCGCCGCGCCACGAACGTGCCGCTCGTGACCCAGGCCCGCGACTGGGAGCACGGCGTGTTCCTCGGCGCCATCATGTCCTCCGAGACGACCGCGGCAGCCGCGGGAACCATCGGCGAAGTTCGCTTCGACCCGTTCGCGATGCTGCCGTTCTGTGGGTACAACGTGGGCGATTACATCGCGCACTGGCTCGACGTCGGCGCCAAGGCCGACCCCGCGAAGCTGCCCAAGCTTTTCTGGGTCAACTGGTTCCGCAAGGACCAAAGGGGCAACTTCCTCTGGCCCGGGTACGGCGAGAACTCCCGGGTGCTCAAGTGGGTCATCGAACGCGTGTCGGGCACCGGCGGTGCCATCGATACGCCGATCGGTCAAGTGCCCACGATCGAGGCGGTCGATCGCAGCGGCCTCGATCTCGACGACATCGACATGGCCCGCCTTCTCCAGGTCGACGGCGCGGCGTGGCAACACGAGGTTGCCCTCATCGAGGCTCACTTCGCGTCGATCGGCGAGCGCCTGCCGACCGAGATGGCGACCCAGCTCCACGCGCTCGCCGAACGCCTCGAGCGCTGAACAGCGCCGGCAGACCGGCCCTCGGCGACTGGCCCTACACTTGCGTGCCGTGAGCGTGAGCGGGTACATCCTGATCCAGACCGAGGTCGGCACCGCGGCGCGAGTCGCCGAGGAGCTCCGCAAGCTCCCGGGGGTCGTCGCGGCCGACGATGTGATCGGCCCGTACGACGTGATCACGCAGTGCCATGCCGAGACGATCGACGAGCTCGGGCGGCTCGTGGCCGGGCGGATGCAAATGATCGCCGGGGTCACGCGCACGACCACGTGCACCATCGTGCACCTCTGAGCTCACTGCGCTCGCGACAGCACCGCAACAAGGAAGTCGGATTCGGCGGCGAACGGTCGCAGGTCCCACGCCGAGAGCAACAACTCTGTAACGAGCCCGGCCTGGTCGACGTCGGCGAAGAACTCGGCAAACGAATACTCGCGTCCCGAACCGAACCCCGCCACCACGCGACCACCGGCGCGCAGATGTGCGGCGAAGCAGCCGAGCACGGCCTGGCGCGTGGCCGGGTCGAGGAACGTCATGACATTACCGGCACACACCACGACATCGAAGCCCTCGTCGATGCCCTGCGCCCTCAGGTCCAGTTCGGCAAGGTCGGCTACCAGCCAGGTCGGGCCAGGATGGTCGACCTCGGCCGCGGCGATCAACACCGGATCGATGTCGACGCCCACCACCTCGTGACCGGCTCGCGCGAGATGGCCCCCCACCCGACC
>JANMVY010000068.1:0-4953 GCA_031393535.1 Actinomycetes bacterium
CTCTGGCGTGAGGCCGTAGTAGTCGGTTTCGTAACCGATGGTCGCCGTGCCGTCAGGGGCAGCGGAGACCGTCGCGTACGCCGCGTCGCCGTCCGGCTCGTTGAACCGCCAAATCCAGTACCGGGAGTTCTCGACCTGCGCCGTTCGCACGAACACCAGGTCGGAGGCGGTGAGGGACTCGCCGTCTGGCACCTCGTCGCTGAGGTAGTCGAGAACGGCGACTACCGGCACCGGGCACGAGGCCGGTGAGTCATCGGGGAGCCGTCGAAAGTCGACGATTGATGTTGGCGAGTTGCGCGTTGTCATCGGGCATCTCGTCAGCGCTCAGCATGAGCGCATCTTGCGTCGAGGGCTTCCTGTTCTTCTTCCAGAGCGCCATGAGTAGCGCATCTTGCCCGATCTCGCGGCGGCCGTCGACAACGCGGAACGGCAGCTCGGGTCGCGTGGCTACCGGACCACGCAGCTTGCCCGACCGGCCACGACCATCCCTGGGGATCCCGGCCGAAGGGTCACGCAGTCGCCGATCACGAGAGGCTTCGAACACGCATGGGAACGCGACGCCTCACTCCGCCTACGCCGCGGCGACGTCGACGTCCTCGACGTCTACGACACCCACCACCGTATTCACAGCGTCGAACGCAACGGAGCAGCCGCAGCGATCCTGGACGCATGGCAACACGCACGCGGCAGCGGCGAGAGCGTGGCGTTGTTGGCGACGAGCAACGGCACCGTCGAACAACTCAACACCCTCGCGCAACGCCGACGCATCGCAGCCGGCGAACTCGACGCCACACGCCACGTCACCGCCGGCGTCTACCGCATCCGTGTCGGTGACAGGATCGTCACGCGTCGCAACGACCGCGACCTGCAAACCGACCGTGGCCTCGCCGTGCACAACCGTGATGAATGGATCGTCACCAAACTGCACCGCGGCGGCGGACTCACCGCGACCAGACACAACGGCACCATCCGGCTCCCCGCCGCCTACGTCAACGAGGCCGTCGAGCTCGGCTACGCGCAAACCAGTCACGCCGCGCAAGGCCGCACCGTCGACCACTCCCTCGTGTTGATCGACGGGCCCACCGACCAACGCGGCGTCTACGTACCCATGACCCGCGGCCGCACCGAGAACCACGTCTATGTCATCGTCGACGAGAACCGCACCGCCCGCGACATCCTCGAAACCGCGCTGTCACAAGACTGGATCGACCGCCCCGCCCACGTCCGACGCAACGAACTCAACCCCGAACCAGTCGCCGCAGTCGAACGCGAGCGTGAACCGTTGGCGCCTGATGACATCCGCAGGCTCCTCGAAACCGAACACGAACTCGCCAAACGGATCAACGCCCACGACGACACCGCACGACGCGCCCCAGGGCGGATCGCGGCCGCGGAAAACGCGCACTCCGAAGCCATCAACGAATACGAGCGGGAAATCGCGCGACGCGACAAAGCGCAAGCAACGCTCGACCGCTGCGACCGAATCTTCCACCGCCGCGACCACACGATCGATATCGAGCACGCGCGAAGCGAACGCCAATTCGCCGAATCGCACCTCCCACGCTTACGAGACACGATCGGTGGACGGGCCGCCGACCTGGCCCGAATCGTCGAAGACGCTCGCAAGGTCGAACGCGATCAGGTCATGCGACCCGAATCGGGAAACGAACTCGCGGCGACTCGAAACGCGATCGCCGACGACCTCATCGCACATGCACGAAAGACCGAGCACATGCCCTCGATCCACGCTTTGTGCGAACTCCCCCACCGGCCCTGCGACCCCGACCTCGCTTCGCTGTGGGACCACACAGCCGCGCTACTCGACCAACACCACACCGCGTTCGGCCCCGAGATCAGCCGAGACCACGGCCAACCCCACGGAGCCGATGCCTACACCGCCAGCCGCGACGGAACCCGACACGCCATCGACCACCTCGACCGCGTCATCCACCCCCGACGCGAACGACTCCGCCAACTCGTACAAGACACCGGGCGCGACCCCGGACACGAGCACGACGCCGGCATCGAGATGTGATCTACCGCCGTTACGACGCGGCGCGGCCGCGCAACAGGTGGGTGTGATCGCTCGGCGGGCCCGGCAGCGGACGAACATGCACGACGCCGACAGACGTGATGTCAACCACCTGCGCGACAGCGCGCACCGAACCCGCGCCGACGATGACGTACGTGCCAGGCACGATCAACTCCGGGTCGGTTGCCTCGTCGAGGAACGACCACGGCAGTCCGGTTTCGTCCATCGAGTTCAGATCGACGAACAGGTCGAGCGGCACAGTGCTCATCGTCGCTCCTCTCGATGTCCTGGGTTCACAACGCGTTGATGATCGAGGTCCATCAACCGGCGATAGGCCAGCGCAGGCTCTTCGACAAACGCAATCGTAACGTGCGGCGTGCGAAACGTCGGCACGACCTCGAAACCCGCGTCGATCAACGCAACCAACCCGAACACAGCCAGCGCAGCGAAACGCTCCAACGGGTCAGCACCCAGGTCGAGTAACTCGTCCATCGACCGGGCGTAGAACGCGGACAACCCGAAGCGGCCCCAATCGGGATAGCGGCGTCGGAACAGCACCGCCTGGCGGAGCGCGACATCGGCGTCATCGGCGTCTGCGTAGCCACGCGCTACGAGGAGCGCATCGCCCGGAATCGCGGCCAGTCGAATACGTGGCCACGACGGTTCACTCGACGTCGTCACCCGCCGGCCCCTCGAGCGTCGTCGAGGAGACGACCGAGCGCGTCTGCCGCGTCGCGGTCGCTCGACTCGACGAAGTGCGCGTACACGTTCAACGTCGTCGACGTGTTCGCATGCCCAAGCCGACCGGCGACCGTGGTCACCGGCACACCCGCAGCCAACATCCGGGTCGCGACAAAATGGCGCAAATCATGCAACCGCACACCCGGCAACCCCTCGCGCTCACGCAGCTTCACGAAACGCGCCGTAACACCATCAGGCCGCCACGGCACCGACCCGTCGGCCTAATAGCTGAACACCCGAGCATCGCGACCTACTCGCACGCCACACCCGAGCGCCCGCTCCGACTGACGCTCCCGATGCGTCCGCAACAACGCCACCATCGACACGTCGAGCGAAACCTTCCGCGCCGCGTGCGTCTTCGTGTCCTTCTCGAAATACCCGCCCGCAGGCTGATCGACCAACGAACGCCGCACCCACATCCTCGCGTCGTCAAAATCGACGTCGGACCACTTCAACGCGCACAACTCGGCGCGGCGCGCTCCGCTCGACGCGGCCAACCGCAAGAACACACCGAAATCCGGCTCTTGCCGATCGGCGCGCGCGATTAACGCCATCACCGCGGCCGGAGCCGGCGGATCGATCTCACGACGCACGATCCGCCCCGGCGACGCGTCAACCGCGGGATTGATCGCGATCCACCCCCACTTGCGGGCCTGCACCAACGAACGGCGCACCACCACGTGCACACGCCGCACCGACGTCGCCGCCAACGGCCGACCATTGCGCCCGCCCCGCGCCCGTAACGTCGCATAGAACCCGTCGATCATCGACGTGGTGAGCTTGCGCAACTTCACGTGGCCGATGTGCGGGCGAATGTAATTCTCGATGAACCGCTTCGTCTCGACCACCGTCTTCGGCGACCAATCCGGAGCCGCCATAGCGAACCACCGATCCAACAACTCGCCGACCGTCACATCCGGCCCGCTGTGCTGACCCGACGCCACCTCAACCAGCAGACGCGTCATTGCGTCCTCAGCATCGCGTTTGGTCGTCGCCGTGGCGCTCACCTGACGCGTCCGACCGGTCACCGGATCAGGCGATGTCGTGACGATCACCTGCCAAGCGACGCCCTTTGCTCCGGACCGCTTTCGGATGTGTCCACGCATGATGTGCGCAGTTTGGCGCGTTGCCAAATCATTGACAAGCCCCAGTTCAGGCTGCCGTCCGTCTGATGCAAAACCGTCTGACCTGGTACTATGATGTGGGCGCAGAGGGACTCGAACCCCCGACCCCCTCCTTGTAAGGGAGGTGCTCTAACCAACTGAGCTATGCGCCCGGGAGGCGATCACCCTACACAGCGGGTCGCATCGGACGGCTCGGCGCGTCGAGGAACACCAGGCCACCGTCGGGGTGCGAGTCGAAGTAGCGCAGTTTGTGCGTGAGCCGCCCGGCGCTCGCCTCGACCTGCGTCACCGCGTCAGCGGCGCGAACCCATTCGACGCGTGTGATCTCCACGGAGGAGGCCTTCGCATCACCGGGGCTCATCCCCGTGCCGAGTCGTGCTCGATACAAGAAGTCGACAAGGCGGCCACCGGTGTCGATGATCACGACGGGCGCGCCGATCAACTCGATGTCGAGGCCGACTTCTTCGAGTACTTCGCGCCGCGCTCCCGTGTCGGGGTTCTCGTTGCGATCGATGAGCCCGCCTGGATACCCCCAGCCGCGGCGATATTCGGTCTCCACGAGCAGGACCTGGCCATCATGTTCGACGCGACACACGGACCCCAGCGTGTAGCTCGGCGAGCCCGCGCGCACGAGCCGTTCACGCAACGGCGTGGGCATGGAACGCAACAGGCGCAATCCTCGGCGTTGCAGCTGCTCGAACACCGCGTCAGGGTACGTCGCGCTCAAGGTCGGCGGGCCGATGCCGCCGCCTGTCGACGCGCGTCGACGAGCTCGCCGAGCAACGCGACCGAGCCGGCCGCGATCGGCGTTCGTCGCGCCGCGTGGTCGAGAGTGAGCAGGTCGCGCCCGAACGCGTCGACCACCCGCGCGCCGGCCTCTTCACAGATGAGCGCACCGGCCAGGTAGTCCCACACCGCGACCTCGTCGGTGACGAATTGCACGTGACCGTCGAGGCGACCGTCGGCGACCGCGCACAGCTCGAGCGCGAGTGATCCGTAGGCCCGGAACTGCGCCCAGCCGTAGTGCCGCGGCGGCCAACCCGCGAGCGAGATCAC
>JANMVY010000069.1:0-3899 GCA_031393535.1 Actinomycetes bacterium
CGAGCTCGTCATCGGATCAGTGCCCGATTGGGTCTTCGGGAATGCGATGACCTCGCGGATGTTCTCCTCGCCCGCGAGGATCGCCACGAGCCGATCGATGCCGAAGGCGAACCCACCGTGGGGCGGCGCGCCATAGCGGAATGGCGTGAGAAAGAAGCCGAACCGCTTCATCGCCTCGTCGGGGCTGATGCCGAGCAGGTTGAAGATGCGTTGCTGCAGCTCCGGCTCGTGGATGCGGATCGAACCCGAGCCGAGCTCCCATCCGTTGAGCACGAGGTCATAGGCGCGACTGCGAACGCGCATCGGGTCTGACTCGAGGCGATCGAGATCGTCGGGGTGCGGCCGCGTGAAGGGGTGGTGCCCGGGCTTCGGGCGACCATCCGCGGTGACGCCGACGAACATCGGGAAGTCGACCACCCAGACGAACCGGTACGGCCCCTCGTGCACCGGCGGGCGGCCGAGGTCGTTGCGGAGCTGACCGAGCACCTCGCAGGTCGTCGTCCACGAGTCGGCCACGATGAGCACCAGATCGCCGGCGACGGCTGCGAGCGCGTCGCGGAGCGCGGCTTGTTCGTGGTCGGCAACGAACTTCGCCACGGGTGAATCGAGCGCCCCGCCGTCGCCGACGCGCATCCACACGAGACCTTTGGCCCCGAGCTTCTTCGCGCGATCGGTGAGCGCGTCGAGCTTGCCGCGCCCGAACTCGTCGGCACGGCCGGGTACCCGGAGGCCTTTGATGCTCTCGGCACCCGCGAACGCCTTGAACCCGGTGTTCGCGAACACCGCTGTGAGCTCGACCAGCTCCATTGCGAAACGCAGGTCGGGTTTGTCGGCGCCGTACCGGTCCATCGCTTCGTGCCACGTGATGCGGGGGATCACGTCGGGCCGCGACCCCGTGACGACCTCGGTCGCGTCGAGCACGGCTTCGCTGATCGCCGCGAGCACGTCGTCCTGGTCGACGAAGCTCATCTCAGCGTCGAGCTGCATGAACTCGTACTGCCGATCGGCGCGAAGGTCTTCGTCACGGAGACAGCGCGCGATTTGGAAGTACCGATCGAGACCACCCACCATCAACAGCTGCTTGAACAGCTGTGGGCTCTGGGGCAGCGCATAGAACGATCCCGGCTCCTTGCGCGACGGCACGAGGAACTCCCGCGCGCCTTCGGGTGTTGACGGCATGAGCATCGGTGTCTCGACCTCGACGAATCCTTGGCGCTCCATCGCCCGGCGCACCGCGCTGTTGACCGACGCGCGCACGCGCAGATTGCGCTGAAGGCGCTCGCGGCGGATGTCGAGGTAGCGATAGCGCAAGCGCACGTTCTCGTCGACATCGTCCGCGCGCGCGTCGAGAGGAAACGGCGGCGGCTCCGCCACTGCGAGGATCTCGACCACGCAGTCCTGGATCTCGACCTCGCCGGTGCCGAGGTTCGCGTTGACCGTGCCGACGGGGCGGGGGCACACCACGCCGGTGATGCGCGCCACGTACTCGCTGCGCAGGTCGTGGTCGCCGTCGACCACGCACTGCACCAGGCCGGTGTGATCGCGCAGGTCGATGAACGCGAGATGCTCGCCATGCTCACGACGACGGGCCACCCATCCGCACACCGACACGGTGCGACCGGCGTCGGCGGCGCGCAGCGTGCCGCACAGGTCGGTGCGCAGCGTGGTTGCCCGAGTTTCGCTCACGGATCTTCCTCCGTCCCTCTGCGGGATCGTCATGACAGTCTTCGGCCGATGTCGGCCACCGTGTCGGCGCGCGCGACGCGCGCTTGGCCGGTGCCACTGCGCAAGTCGCGCAGGGTCACCTCGTTCGCGTCGCGTTCTTCCGAGCCGATGATCACCGCGAACCGCGCCCCCGAACGATCGGCAGCCTTCATCTGGGCCTTCATCGACCGGTTGTCGAACGAGCGGTCAGCCGCGAATCCGGCACGGCGCAGTTCATCGGTGAGCATGAGAGCCTCGGCCCCGCCCGTCGTGTCGACGACGAACACGTCGACCGATGCCGCGCCGGGCGCAAACACCCCTTCGGCGTCGCACGCCAGGAGCGTACGTTCGACCCCGAGAGCGAATCCGATACCGGGCGTCGGCTCGCCGCCGAGTTGCTCGACGAGACCGTCGTAACGCCCCCCGCCCCCGATCGCGCTCTGCGCGGCATCGAGTGCAGCCGACTGGATCTCGAACGTTGTTCGCACGTAGTAGTCAAGCCCCCGCACGAGGCGTGGCGCGACCGTGAAGGGCACACCGACCACGCGCAGCCCTTCTTGGACACGAGCGAAGTGTTCAGTGGCATCGGCCGACAAGTGATCGGCGAGGAGAGGGGCTCCGGCAATGACCGGCGCGTCTTCGAGGCGCTTCGAGTCGAGCACGCGCAGCGGGTTGCTGCGCAACGTCTCGCGCGACTGCTCGCTGAGGTCGCCGGCATGCTCGGCGAAGTAGAGGCGCAACGCTTCGACATAGCGCGCCCGATCGCCCGCGTCACCGAGCGAGTTCACATGGAGCGTCATCTGGTGCAGGCCGAGCGCTTCGAAGAACCGCCACGCGAGCGCGATGACTTCGACGTCGACGAGCGGATCGTCGACCCCGAGCACTTCGACGCCGACCTGGTCGAACTGGCGATAGCGACCCTTCTGCACGTTCTCGGCGCGGAAGTTCGGGCCTGCGTACCAGGCCTTCCACGGCAGCGTGGGCCGGTTCTCGACGTAGGCACGCACGAGCGACGCGGTCTGCTCGGGGCGCAGCGCGAGCCGGCGGCCCCCGCGGTCGTCGAACTCGAACATCTCCTTCGTGACGATGTCGGTGGCCTCGCCCAGCCGGTGGAACACCTCGACGTGTTCGAACATGGGCAGGATCACGTGGTGGTAGCCCGCCCGGCCGGCGAGGTCGGCGAACACGTCCCCGAACGAACGGAAACGGGCGGATGCGGGATGCAGAAGGTCACGCGTGCCCTTCGGGGCACGCAGCAGGGGTTCGGCCACGGCCAGGCAGGCTACCGGCTACCGGTTGCCACGCCCTCGACATTCGGGCGATCGTTCAGCGGCCGAACAACGCGAGGTCGAGGCCTTGTGCCGCGAGCGCTCGCGTGGCCTCGTCGCGCCCGTACACCGCGAGCACACGCGCGATGCGCTGCTGGTCGAGTCGGCGCACGGCAGCGAGCGCGTCGTTGTAGGCGTCGACCGCACGTTGCTGTGCTCCGACATCACCAACGGCCAATGCGGCCCGCATCGCGTCGAGCACGGCCAGGATCTCGCGCCACCGTTGAAGGTACGGCGTGAATGTTGCGCGGACCGCCCCATCGCGACCGGGACCGAGTTGGCGCTCGATGTCCGAAACGGTCGCCCGCATCTCGGCGAGCAGCTGCGGGGCGCGTTCGAGCCACACGCGTTCCGCGACATCGGGGTCATTGAGCGTGGCCCACCACGTCCGCAGAGGCACGGCGAGCGTGACGAGGTCGAGCCCGATCACGTTGGCCGCCGTAGTGTCCGCCGGGCCGAGCACCGTGTCGCTCCCCACTGTCACCGACGCCAGGCGCGCCACGTCGTCTGCGCCAGGCGCCGCCACACCCGACCGCCCACCGCACGACACGAACACCGCCACGGCGAAGCCGGCTGTGAGCCAGATCGCCGCAGTACGGCTACAGATCTCGAAACGGGTCGCCACGAGGCGAGGCTACGGGCACTGCTACATCAGGTTGCGCTCGCCCATCACCCGTTTGCGCGCCCAGTCGCCGATGCGGTTGAACGACAACACGGTAAGGAACATCACGGCCGCGGGCACGAACACGAGATGCGGGTCGGTCTTCAGCTTGATCTGCCCGTCGGCGACCATGCTCCCCCAACTGGGGCGCGGCGGCGGAATGCCGAGGCCGAGGAACGCGAGCGAGCCTTCGGCCACCACGACCG
>JANMVY010000073.1:0-3573 GCA_031393535.1 Actinomycetes bacterium
CGCGTCGGCGTTCGCGCACGGGCGCTAGCATCGATCTCCGCAAACCTGGAGCGGTGGCCGAGTTCGGTCGAAGGCGCTCCCCTGCTAAGGGAGTAGGGCCCTAAAAAGGTCCTCGTGGGTTCAAATCCCACCCGCTCCGCGCCTCACGATGGCCGCTCACCGGCGGCCATCGTGCCGTTTTGGGAACACGTCGAGGGCCGCTTGGTCGCACCGCACCCACCGGTTGGTCGGCTCGGCCAGGGGGTTCGCAATTCCGGGTAGCTGGCGTAGCACCGCGCCCCCTACACTCGGCGGGCGTTGCGCTCGTAGCTCAATTGGATAGAGCATCTGACTACGGATCAGAAGGTTGGGGGTTCAAGTCCCTCCGAGCGCACCACATAGTCCCTGCTCAGGGCCTGTTTTGCTCTTCGGCCCGGGTCTCGCACCCGGGCCGTTTGCAAACGGTTGCTAACGCCTGGTTCGTGGAGCCCGTCGCGTTTCGCCGCCGCAGTGCGCCATTCCACGGCGGAGCGCACCATGCGAGGACACGTTCACAAGCGAGGCAACCGGTGGGCCTACGCGGTCGACATCGGCCGACACCCCACCACCGGCGCGAGGCGCCAACGCACCAAGACCGGTTTCGCGACGCGCCGCGAAGCCGAAGAAGCACTCGCGCGTGTCATCGCCGGCATCGACCCGCTCGTTGTCGTGGGCGCGATGACCCTCGGCGAGTTCTGCCGCCAATGGCTCGACGGTCACTGCCCCACCGTCAAAGCCACCACCGCGAAGGGATACCGCGAACGGCTCGAATGGTACGTCCTGCCGCGCCTTGGCCACGTGAAGCTCCGCGACCTGTCGCCACTGCACATCCAGACGCTGTGGACGGACCTACTCGCCAACGGACGCACACGCGGCGGCGGACTCAGCGCAGTCTCGATCGGTGGCGTGCGACGCGTTCTGCGCAAAGTGCTCAACGACGCCGTCGCGTGGGAGCTCATCGACCGCAACCCCGTGCTGCGCGTCAAAGCGCCACGCATCGAGTCCAACGAGATGCACACCTGGTCCGCACACGACGCTCGCCGGTTTCTCGACCGAACCGCCGACGATCGACTCCACGCACTCTGGGTACTCGCCATCACGACCGGGATGCGACGCGGCGAACTCGCCGGCCTGCGCTGGATCGACATCGACCTCGACGCCGGACTCATCGCCCTGCGCAACACGCGCGTCGCGGTGCAACACGCCGTGCACGAGTACGAACCGAAATCGCGGACCTCACGACGCTCGATCGCGATCGACGCACTGGTGGTCGCCGTAGTGCGCAGTCATCGACGCCGCCAGCTCGAGGAGCGACTCGCGTGGGGCGCCGCCTATCACGACACCGGCTACGTGTTCACCAACGAGGACGGCCAGGCCCTGCACCCCAACCGCATCACCCTGCTCTTCCGCCGACTTCGCGAGGACCTCGCCCTGCCCCCCGTTCGCCTGCACGACCTCCGCCACACCTCCGCAAGCCTGATGCTCACCGCCGGCGTACACCCCAAGGTCGTCAGCGAACGCCTCGGCCACTCGAGCATCGCCATCACCCTCGACCTCTACAGCCACGTGATCCCCGGCATGCAGGCTGACGCGGCCGACAAACTCGGCGCCATGATGCTCGGCCAATGAGCCTCCACCGAACACCTCGCGCCGACATGCTGGCATTTGCGGCGCCGTGGCCTCCGTTGAGGGTTCACATTTCGCGTTGTGAGGGTTCACACCTGCGTTGAGATCCTCAACGTGAACCTCAACGAACACTCGACCCACTATTGGTCGATGACGACGCGGCGTCTTGTGTCGCGTCCGGTGCCGCTGGGGCGCCATTCGTAGGCATCCACCATCTCGGAGGTTGCCATGGCACCCGTCAAGCTCACCCTCACCGTCACCGAAGCAGCCGCGCTGCTCGGCATCTCGCGCACCACCGCCTACGAATGCGTGCACCGGGGCGAGATCGCGTCGATCACCCTCGGCCGGCGCATCCTCATCCCGCGCGCGCAGCTCGAACAGCTCTTCGGCCCGCTCCCCGCCACCTCGAGCGCGTCATGAGCGACGTCAACGACGCGCGCGCCACGACACCGCGCGGCCTCAACGAATCGACCCCAGAAACGGTTGTCAAGACCGGCACAGACTTGCCCATTCCGCAAAGCGGAATGGGCGGAAGCATCCGCGAACGCTCCGTCGCATGCGATCGCTGCCCCCACGTGCTGCTCGACCACGCCCTCGCCGCCGTGCCGTCGCCGCCGCTCGATGACACCTCACGGAGCGCCGCGTACCGCTGGCTCGCGGACGTCGAACGAGGTCTCGTGTCCCGCCGCGAGCAACGCATCGTCGCGAACGCCGTGCGCCGCGCGCTCGCCGACGAATACCGCACCCGCCAACACATCGAATCGATCCGCCGAACGATGCAACGCGCCGCGGCACGCGGCGCCGATCGAGACGCCGGCACCTACTGGACACGGCGCGAAGCCCGTCGGGCCTCACAACGACCCGTGCGCGTCGAGGTCGACCCACACGCCTGGGAAGCGTTCAAGCACCGGGCCGAGCGCGCCCGCACCACCGTCGGCGAGCACCTCGGCCGCCTCGCCGCAGAGGCCGCGTTACGCGGCCCGATCGCCCTTCCGTCCGACACCGATCGTGCGCGTCGCGTGCTCTTCGTGCGCATCGCCATCGACGACGACCACTGGACCGAGTTCCGTCACCGCACCCAAAGCGCCAGCTGGACCATCGCCCGCCACCTCGGCGCCCTCGCCGAGCACGAAGGAACTTGATCGGCGCGCTCGGCCCGCGCGTTCTGTGCGCGCGCGTTGCGCAGGCGCAGGGCGCACACTTCGGGCAATCGGCGCTAGTTGCCACGCCCGGTCGTGGTGACCCAAAGTGTGAGCGTGAATCGACTGGTGGCCATCGCCGCACTCGCTATCGCGTCGTGCGGCGGCTCAGCGACCAACGGTGCGTCGTCGCCTTCCAGCAACAGCCCACAAGTAGCGACCACGACCGCGGCGCCGTCAACAATTGGCATTTCCACACCTCCCGCGGTGATTCCAGCGACCACAGTCGCTGTCGACATAGCTGTCGGCCTCGCATGCCTCGACTTGGGCCGCGTCGCCTTTGACTCTCACGTGGAGATGCGAGGCGGTGGTCTCAAGGACATAGGAACGGCGCTCGGCCAGTTCTACGAGTCCGCCCGGGCGCTGGTGGCGGTCAGTACATCGACGTGCCCATCACCGCTCAAGCTGGAGGGAAACTTCGACGAGTACGGCATCATCATGTCGGGCGAAATCACCGTGTTTCCCGGTTCGTTCATGAACGTCGACATCCCCCACGCAGCATCACAGGCCCACGTCCAGACCGCCCTGTTGCTGGCAGCTTCCGCGCTTACGGACAACGCTGCCGACGCGCGGGCTCTCGCTCAGGAGGCCCTCCTCGCTCGTAATCGTCCGGCCAGTGGGCCATCCTGCGGCGCGGTAGGCGTCGCCTTGCGGACCTACTCGGTTCGCGACGCCACGACAGACGCGGACGGCACCGTGATCAAATTCTCAGCTTGTTGACGATCGAGCC
>JANMVY010000018.1:0-5516 GCA_031393535.1 Actinomycetes bacterium
CGTCGATGACCCGGGCGGTCTCGTCGCTGTAGTCGCGTGTCTGCATGAGGTCCTCGCCGAGGAACACCATGCCCTGGCTGCCCCAGGCCATGGGACCGATCCGCGTGGACATACCCCATTCGCGCACCATCTTGCGGGCCAGTTCGGTGTTCGTGACGAGGTCGTTGTTGGCCCCGGTGGACACAACGCCGAACACCAACTGCTCGGCGATGCGGCCACCCATGGCGACGACGAGACGGTCTTCGAGGTAGTTCTGATCGTAGCTGTGGCGATCTTCGGCCGGCAGCTGCTGGGTCACCCCGAGCGCCATGCCGATGGGGAGGATAGTCACCTTGTGCACCGGGTCGGCGTGGGGCAGGACCGACGCGCACACCGCGTGGCCGGCCTCGTGATATGCCGTGAGCTCCTTCTCGCGGTCCGACAGCACAAGCGACTCGCGGCGCTGACCCATGAGCACGCGGTCGCGGGCCATGTCGAAGTGCTTGGCGCGCACTGCATCGTCGCCCTCGCGCACGGCGAACAGCGCGGCTTCGTTGACCAGGTTCGCCAAGTCGGCACCGCTCATGCCGGGGGTACCGCGCGCGACGACGTTGAGGTCGACATCGTCGCCGAGACGCTTGCTCTTCACGTGCACCTTGAGGATTTCGACGCGGTCGTCGAGCTCAGGGAGCGGCACGACGACCTGACGGTCGAAGCGGCCCGGACGCAAGAGGGCCGGGTCGAGGACGTCGGGCCGGTTGGTCGCGGCCATTATGACGATGCCCTCGCTCGACTCGAAGCCGTCCATCTCGGACAACATCTGGTTGAGGGTCTGCTCGCGTTCGTCGTGGCCGCCGCCGAGGCCAGCCCCGCGCTTGCGCCCGATGGAGTCGATCTCGTCGACGAAGATGATGGCCCGACCGAGCTTGCGGGCGCTTTCGAACAGATCGCGCACCCGCGATGCGCCGACACCGACGAACATCTCCATGAAATCGGAACCGGTGACCGACAAGAACGGCACGGCGGCCTCGCCGGCGACGGCGCGGGCGATCAGGGTCTTGCCGGTGCCGGGCGGGCCGACGAGCAGGATGCCCTTCGGGGTGCGGGCGCCGATCGACGCGAACTTGTCGGGGAATCGCAAGAAGTCGACGACCTCGCGTACCTCTTGTTTCACGCCTGCGTACCCGGCGACATCGGCGAACGTGGTGCCGGGGCGCTCCGTGGAGTAGGTGCGGGCCCGCGAGCGCCCGATGGACATGATGCTGCCCATCTGCCCCTGCGCCCGCCGGTTCATCCAGACGAAGAACCCGACGAGCAGGAGAATCGGAAGCAGCAACGGGATGAGCGACACGAAGAAGTTGGTCTGGGGTGTGGTGAACTTGGTGTCGGCAACGAACTTGCGCATCGTCGCGATGTCGTCGGGGGGGATGGCCGCGGGTGCGGTGGAGGAGAAGCCCTTGCCGTCTTTGAACTCACCCGTGATGCGCGATGTGTCGTTGTTGACCCGGACCTTGGTGACCTCGCCTGCTTGCACCTTGGTGACGAAGTCGGGGTAGCTGAGATCGATGCGGCTGCTCCCCGGAGTGAAGATCGACAACGCCAAGAGCCCGACGATCACCAGGCCGATGGCCCAAATGCCCCAGCGGGACCACTTGGGGTCGGGGCGAGTTCCCGCGGCACGTCCCGGGGGGCGCGAGCGGTCGGGCGAGCGTTCGGGGGAACGCGGTCCGCGAGGTGGAGGCGGCGGGGGCGGCGGCACGGCCATTCCTCCATCGTACGGCGGTCGCAGCCGGAGTTGACCGCACCCGGCACGGCGCGGGACATCCGCGGTGGGCCGCGCGGGCAGCGGTAGCGTGCCGCCCATGACGCGCTCGTGCGCCCGCCCGGGGTGCAGCCTGCCGGCTGTGGCCACACTTTCCTACGACTACGCCGATCGCACGGTGTGGCTCGAACCGCGCCACGCGCACGCGCACCCGGCCAATCACGACCTGTGCTCGCGCCATGCAAACCGGTTGTCTCCCCCGAACGGTTGGCGCCTCGAAGATCGACGCGTCGCGATCGCGGCGCGCGCGGGCTGATCCGGTTCGGTCCTCGGACCCGGCGTCGCTAGCGTGGCGTCCGTGTCCGCTGCACCGCCGTTGGGTCAACCTCGCTGGGGCCTGGGCGATGCCGTCGCGGGTTTCGCGGCGGCCATCGTGCTGTCGACCCTGTTGGGCGCCGCCATCCTCGCCGCGGGCGGGTGGAACACGTCTGACGAGGCGCCCATCTGGGGCCTAGCGCTGTTGCAGATCCCGTTGTGGCTTGGTCTCGGCGGTGGTGCGGCGGTCGCCTCGCGGGTGCGCGGGGCGCGGTCGCTGGCGGTCGACTTCGGCTTGTCGGTCCGGTGGCGTGATGTGCCGTTCGGTCTCGCGGTCGGCGTTGCCGCTCAGTTCTTCGTCTCATACGTGGTGTCGTGGCCGGTCGTGCGGCTCTCGGGCAAATCGTTCGACGACTACGAGGCGCCGGCCCGAAAACTGACCGACAAGGCCGACGCATCGAGTTGGTGGGGCATCGCGCTTCTGGTGCTCGTTGTGGTCGTCGGTGCGCCGCTTGTCGAGGAGCTCTTCTATCGGGGGCTCGTGCAACGATCGTTGCTCCGCCGGTGGTCACCCTCGGTGGCCGTCGGGGCTACGGCGATGGTCTTCGGCCTGTCGCACTTCGAGTTGCTCCAGCTACCCGCGCTCGTGGTGTTCGGGGTGATCGTCGGGACGCTTGCCCACCGCACCGGTCGTTTGGGGCCGGGAATCTTCGCCCACGTCGGGTTCAACGCCACGACGGTGGTCGTCTTGTTGTGGGACAAATTGGGCTGACTCCCGTCGCCCACGCGTCCCCGGGTCGCATTGACCACAGTGTGTGGTCATAGTTCTCACGTTCCGTGGTAAATGCCTCACGATGACGAACCTGCTGTCGATGGTTCCGGGTCGACCAGGGAGGTCATAGCCAATGTCCGTCACCCGCTGCCTGCGCTGCCCGAACACTCTCGTGGCGATTTCGATGATCATCAGCGGCGAGCGCCGAACGATGCGCTCGTGCTCGCGCTGCGGGTACCGCGCGTGGTTCGGCGGTGAACCGGCCGCGACGCAGGAGAAGCTCGCATTGGCCGGCGTGCTCGACGAGATCCGTGACGAGCGCCGGGCAAACGCATCGCGGCGCTGAGCCGCTTCGCCAACACCGCGGCGCTGAGCCGCTTCGCCAACACCGCGGCGCTGAGCCGCTTCGGCCATACCGTTGGGTGCCGCCATCGCCGGCCACGGAACTGCAACGATGGACGCCGTCATGAATGATCCCTCGACCATCGCCGATCACGTCATCGGTGTCCGCCACGCCGAGTCGCCGTTGGCGGATCGTGAAGACGGTCCCTTCGATGGCCGCGAGTCGGTCGAGCCGTCGCGCCCGCATGCCTTCGACCGCCTCGCCGAGCGGCTCGTCGCGGTGCGGTTGGAGACCTGGATCAGCCTTGCCGTGGTCGGCGCCTCGATGGCCTGGATCTTCTCGGTGATGCACCCGCGGCTCGTGTTCGCCGACACCACGCCTACCGGCGGCGACATGGGCGCTCACGTATGGGCCCCGGCCTATCTGCGCGATCACCTCTTGCCGAAGGGCCGGCTCATTGGCTGGACACCCGATTGGTACGCCGGGTTCCCCGCGTTCCAGTACTACATGATCATCCCGTCGCTCGCCGTGGTGATGCTGAACGTCGGCCTCGTCGCGTGGCAGGCCGCGCTCGTGATCGCCGCGCTGCTCGTCACGGTGGTTGCAGTGTTCCGTCGGCCGGCGCTGGTTCGGTGGCGCGGCCTGACCGTGGCCGTCGCCTTGCTCGTCACCGTGTTGAGCATCGGGCTGCCGTATGGCGTGGCCTTCAAGCTGATCGTGATCAGCGGACTCGTCACCATGCCGCTCAACGCGTGGGCCATGGGTCGTCTGGCCGGCATGGCGTTTCCCGGGCCGGTGATCCTCGCGGTCGCCACGCTGCCGTTCGTGTTCGATCGGGCGTACAACATCTACGGCGGCAACGTCGCTTCGACGATGGCGGGCGAGTTCGCGTTCTCGATGGCGTTGTCGTTGTCGCTACTCGCGATCGGTTTCACCATCCGCGCGGTCGACACGGGTCGCGGTCGCGGTTGGGCTGCGCTCACGCTCGCCCTCACCGGTTTGTGCCATCTGTTCCCGGCGTTCTTCGCCTTGGGCATCGTCCTCGTCTACGTCGCGCTCCGGTGGGGGGCAACACAGTTGCGCACGCTGCTCGTGGTGCTGCCTGTAGGGGGCGCGCTCGGCGCGTTCTGGGCGCTTCCGTTCCTCGTCAAATCCACCTACCTGAACGACATGGGATGGGGGAAGGTCGACCATTTCAAGGAGAACCTGCTCACCCGGAACAACCTCTCGCCGGACTTCCTGCGTGACTCGCCGCCGCTCGAGGTGGTCTTCGCGATCGCGGTGGTCGGCTTGGTCCTGTCGTTGTGGCGGCGCAACCGGCTCGGTGTCTCGCTGGCCGTGGCCGCGCTCGCCGTCGCGCTCGCGTTCATCCATCGTGCCGAGGGGCGCTTGTGGAACGGGCGCATGTTGCCCTTCTACTACCTCGCGCTCTATCTGCTGGCGGGCATCGCAATCGCCGAAGCCGTGCAGCTCGTGCGCGAAAAGCGGTGGGCGCGGTACTTCACCGCCTACGCGTTCGTCGGCCTCGTCGTGGGTGAGCTCACCCGCGCGGTGGTCGCGCACGGTGGGTTTGAGACCCGGGTGGGACGCGTCCTGCCCGGGTCGCATGCGAGCGTGCTCGGCGCATTCCTCGTCGGGTTGCTCGCTGCGGTTTTGTGGACACGTCGTAGTCTGGCCGCACTGGTCCTCGCCGCACTGAGCTCACTGGCGTGGATGGGCTCGCTCGTGCTGCCTGCGCCCTGGTGGACCCCGGCGCATGGGGCACACGGGTTCGTCGCAGTCGCCGGCGAAAGCGTGCTGCGGCCCGCGGCCTATGCGACGCTGCACGCACTCGAGTTCCCCGCGGCCTACGTGCTGTTCGGCATGGTGGTGCTGGGCTTGATCGATGTCGCGGGGGATGTGGGTTTTGTCGCCGATCGTCGGCCGGCCCGTGGGCTCCAACTGCTCGCGGCGCCCGTCGTGTTCGTTCTGATCTTCGCGACGTTCGCGCCGGCACTTCGTTCGGTCCCCGGGGGAACGGTCGGCAAAGGCGGCTACTCGTGGGGCCTGCCGGGCTGGCGGCACACCACACGCGACGTGAGCTATCTGCCCTCATGGTCGAACTGGAACTTCAGCGGCTACGAGCGCAAGGCCGCGTCACCGACCTCGGGTGGCTATGGCGAGTTCTATGACCTGGTGCAGATGGTCGACACCGTGGGCCACAACGCGACATACGGGTGCGGCCGGTCGATGTGGGAGTACGGCCCTCGCCTCGAGGGTTACGGCACGCCGATGGCCCCGATGCTGCTGCCGCATTACACCGACGGGTGCATCGGCTCGATGGAGGGTCTCTACTTCGAGGCATC
>JANMVY010000166.1:0-7206 GCA_031393535.1 Actinomycetes bacterium
CCCAGGGCACCCACGTCACGAAGTGCATCAGGTCGTCCCACCAGTCGATGGTGTCGTACAGGTTCAACGCGTTGCCGCCGGTGTCGATGGTGAACGGCAACGCGACGAGCAGGTCGATGAGATGCGGGTACGGCATCGGTCTATCGCGGCGTCGCCATACGAGCCACCACACGAGCGGCACGAGCCAGATCGACACCGGGTACAAGATCAGACGGGGCACGATGCCCTTGCCCTGGTATTGCGGCAGATCGGGAAAGGCCACCGCGTGCAACAGCAGCGCGATCAGCAACACTTTCACCATGAGATTGCCGCGTGCGATCACCGCTCTTCACCGCCTCCGGAAGTCCGCGACCGCGAGGCGAGGGCCGCGCTTGGGTGCGCTGATGTGCGCCTGCACGAGCAGGCGTACGACCCGGCCGCGATGGCCACGGAAGGGTTCGAGCAACTCGAACATGCGCGCGTCGTCGCCCCGCGGTTCGCGCGCGAGTGCCCAGCACACCGTGTTCGCCAGGTGGTAGTCGCCCACCGCGACCGCATCGGCATCGCCCCATGCCGCGGTCGCTGTGACCGCGGCCGTCCACGGCCCGACACCGGGGAGCAACTGCAGCTCCGCGCACGCGGTCCGCGACTCGGCCCATGCGGCGCGACGCGAGACCGCGAGAACCCGCTCGGCGCGCGCTCGTTCGACGTTGCACGGATGGAAGGCCACGTAGTCGAGCGACGCCAGCACGGTCGCCGTGGGCACGAGGTGCAGCTCGCGCGGCCCCGGGGCCCTCGCGCCGAAGCGCAATGAGAGTTGCCGCAACGACTGGCGGGCGGCGTCGCTCTGCACCTTCTGCCCGAGGATCGCGGTCACGAGCGCCTCGTGCACGCGGTCGGTGCGCGGCAGATGCAGGCCGACGGCGCGCCGTGCCAGGTCGCCCACGAAACCGGAGGGGGGTGCGAATGCGGACGGATCATCGTCGAGCCCGAGGACGCGGCGTGCCTGACCGAGCATCCATTCGGCTCCGTCGCCCCATGCATCGGCATGCACCTGACCGGCTGCAACCTGGGCCAACCGCAACGTCGCCGCGCCTGCGGGTGTGGTCGTGGCCCACCACAACACCGAACGACCTTCCCACGCGACAACCGGGCCGACCGATCGCGTGCTGCCCCAGAAGTCGTACGGGTCGGGAAGATCGATGACGAGCGTGGTCATATGCGCACGAGCGCCGCCGCGGAACGGCTGAGCGTGAGGGTCGACATGCCCATCGATTGCACGCCCGCATCGCCGCCGGTGACCACGACGACGAACGACTCGGGGCTCTCGGCAAGAGGAACGAGGTCGCCGTGCCACGCAATGCCGAGCTCGTCGAGCCGGGAGCGTGTCGCCGCGCGTTTGTACCCCGGAACCCATTCCATGGGAACGCGCACCGTCTCGAAGAGGGCACGTTGGAGATCCGCGATGTCGGGAAAACGCACAGCGAGGAGTCGCGCGATCGGCGGCGTCACGACCAGAAGCTGCTCGCCCGACTGCGGTAGGCGCGGTTGGCTGCATTGACCGGGGCTGATCATGCCGTGCAGGAGTTGATGCACGACATCGTCGACGACGGTGTTCGGCTCGCTTATCTGCCACATGCCTGTAATGGGGATCGCGAACACCGCCGTATCGCGTGGCTCGAATCCCCGGCGCACGGCCAGTGACGGCCACGGCGACGCGTCGATGCGCTCGGCACAGCACGCGCTGAGCTTCGCGGGCATGCCGAGCGATGCCGGATCGCCGTCGCCGACCCGCGCACCTCCGACCACGAGCAACACCAGCCGCGCGACGCGACCGATCGCGAAGTTCGTCCCGGCGGCCGGGCCCAACGCACCGGTGCCGGGGGCCATTCCGGCGTCGCGCGCCGCCGGACCGCTCACCACGAAGAACGGTGTTGCCGGACTCGTCGTGGCCTGCACGCTCGCGACCCGAAACGGTGGGGCGAGCATCGCCTCGACGCACGCGACGACGACCGGCATCGCCTCGGGTGCGCACCCCGCCATGACCGCACAGACCGCGACCTTCTCGATGCTGAGGGGCGCGAACTGCGGGGGGACCACCCCGAGCACCTCGGCCGCGTCGCGCCCGGTGGCCGCCCCCGCGGCGTCGACCAGGCGCGGTTCGGGCGGTACCACGGGCAGGCCATCGGTGAAACCGTGCGCGGCGAGCCACGCAGGAGCCTTCTCGGTCGTTACGTCGACGTGGCGCAGCAACGACGCGACGCGCGCGACACGCGCTGCGGGGTCAGTCACGTCGTAATGCTCGCACGATCTCGGGCACGCGTGCTGTGAACTCGGCACGCTGCTCGGCCGGCGAGCGTTCTTCGAAGTCGGCCGCGAACGCAACGATGGGCAACGTGTCGAAGCCCCGCGCTCGCGCGGTGGCCCGCGCGCCGGCTTCGAACGCCGCCGTCACCAGGACCACCGTCGGTGTGGCGGCCTGTTCGAGTGCGATCGCTGCGTGGACACTCCACGCGGCACACGCACCTCAATTTCCGAGGCCGGTGACCACGCCCTTCACTCGGCGCCCGAACGGGCCGAGCGCGCGTTGCTGGTCGGCGAAGTCAGGCGCGAGGTGATCGAACGGCGTGACTTCAACCCCAGTGCTGCCGTGCTCGGCCACGTGGTCACGCCAGAACTCGGTGAACGTACGCATCGCCTGCCACAACCCGTTGTCGACGACACCCAATTGCGCGCTCCCGAACGATGCGATCCCGGTGGCGAGCGCGCCACGCTCGACGTGTTCGGCCTCGATGGGTAGCACGAGCGTGATGATGCGCGGCATGGGTCGAGGCTATTGCACGACGGCCGGTGCGATGTCGGTCGGGGTGGTGACGCCCGTGCGGAAGTGTCGCCGGCACAACAGCTCGTAGCTGACGACGTCGCCGAACAGCGGCACGTCGGCATGGTGCGCGGTGTTGCCGACCACCACTGTCTCACCCTCACGCACCATGCGGCCGTTCACGAGGCGCGCGTTGTTGGTGGCCCGATCGCCGCACCAACAACGGGCCTCGACGTGGAGCTGCACCCGCTCGTCGGCCACTTCGAGCATGCGTCGCGTGCCGTCGAACAGCTGCCCACGGAAGTCGGTGATGAGCCCGAACGCGTAGATGTCGACCGAGAGCTCGTCGGCGACTCGAGCGAGCTGATCGACCTGGGAGACCTCGTAGAACTGCACCTCGTCGCACACGAGGTAGTCGAGCCGGCCGTGCAGCTCGATGAACGTGCGGGCCAGCGCGACCAGATCCGCGCCGGGGACGACCTCGACGGCCTGGACCGACACGCCCAGGCGGCTCGACACCCGCGCGCCCTCACGATCGAACTGCGACAACAACATGCCGCGGCGCGACTGACGCGCCAGGTTGTGGTGGATCTGCAGGGCCAGCGTGCTCTTGCCCGAGCTCATCGTGCCGTAGGAGAACCGCAACACACCCATGGGGCCGTGAGACTACCGTCGCGACCGGCCGACGGCCGAAGAACCAGGGGGACCCATGGACAGCGCGACGCAATCGGATCTCGAGAAGACGGTTCGCTGGTTGAAGGACGTGCAGCTCATCAAGTCGGTGCCGCAGCGCTACGCGTACGGGCTCGATACGCGCGACTTCGCCTCGTCGCGGGCGCTGTTTCGCGACGATTGCTTCGTGCGCGGGTCGATCAACACCGCGCCCATCGACCAATACTGGGAGCCACTGGTCACCGGGGTGCAGAAGTACCACGCCACCATGCACTTCATGGGGAACCAGTTCGTGAAACTCGACGAAGGCGCGGACATCGGGTTCGTCGAGACCTACGCGGTCGCCTACCACATCGAAGCCGAAGGCTCGCCCTACGCCGACCTCGTGATGGGCGTGCGCTACCAAGACGACGTCGCCCGCAACGGTGACGACTGGATCATCACGGCGCGTCGGGCGATCCCGCATTGGGTGCGCGGACCGCTCCCCCGGCCCGAGTGACCCACCGAGTGCGGCGTGCCGCGGCCCTCGCCGCTATCGCGGCCGCTCTCGCGGTCGCGTGCTCCTCGAACGCGGCTCGGGATGCAGGCGGCGCGTCGGCCGCGCCGAGTACCGCCGTTTCGTCGACTGTCGCGGTGCCGACAACCACCGAGGCGACGACCAGGTCGGCTACGACGAGCGACCTCGCCGTGGCGGCCACGGCCGGCGCGGCCGGGGCCGGTGATGCGTACTTCCCGACCCTCGGCAACGGCGGGTACGACGTCGCTCGCTACGACGTCGCCATCGTTGCCGATCCACCGGCCTCGACCACGATCGTCGTGCGCACGACCCTCACCGCCACGGCCACGATTGCGCTCGGGTCGTTCCATCTCGACCTCGCAGGCATGACCGTCGACGCGGTGAGCGTCGACGGCGCCATTGCGTCGTTTCGTCGCGACGGCGAGGAGCTCGTCGTGACGCCCCAGCGCGCGCTGATCGCGGGCGCGCGATTCGTCACCACGGTCGACTACCGCGGTACCCCGGCGCCGCTCGCCGATGCCGAGCTCACCCAACTCGGCTGGCTGCGAACGGTCGACGCGACGTACGTGGTGAGCGAGCCGAACGGGGCCCACGGTTGGCTCGCGTCGAGCGACCACCCGAGCGACAAGGCCGCGTTCACGTTTCGCATCGACGTGCCGGTTGGCATAACTGCGGCGGCGAACGGACGACTGGTCTCGGCCGAGTCGGCCAATGGCCGAACCACATGGGTATGGGACTCGCCCGAGCCCATGGCCACCTACCTCGCCACCGTCGCGATCGGCGCGTTCACCGTGGTCGACAGCGGAACCGCGGCGGGCGTGCGAATCCGCCACGTGGTCCCCACCTCGCTCGCGCAACCGATCGCCGCCGCCGTCGCACGAACCGGCGAGATGCTCGAGGTGCTGTCGTCGATGTTCGGACCCTTCCCATTCGGCGACTACGGCGTGTTGGTGATCGACGCACGCCTCGGCTTCGCTCTCGAGGCACAGACGATGTCGTTGTTCGACCGGCAGATCATTCTGTCGCCCAGCACGCTGGTGTTCCAGGTGCACGAGATGGCCCATCAATGGTTCGGTGACAGCGTGACACCGCGCGCCTGGCGCGACATCTGGCTCAACGAAGGATTCGCCACCTACGCCGAGTCGTTGTGGCGCGAACACACCGATCCGTCCTTCGACATCGACGCCACCATGCGAACCGTGGCCCGGCGTGCGTTCGCACCCATCGCCGACCCGGGCGCTTCCGATCTGTTCGACCGCGCTGTCTACGACCGAGGCGCGCTCACGTTGCACGCACTGCGCCGCACCGTCGGCGACGAATCGTTCTTCGCCACGTTGCGCGCCTGGGCCGCGCAGTTCGCGCACGCCAACGCGTCGTCCGCCGATTTCGTGCGCGTCGCCAGCGCCGTCAGCGGGCGCGATGTCGCACCGCTCATCGACGCGTGGTTGAACGCCGAACCGATGCCTCAGCTGCCCGGCTGAGTTGAGCCGGCGAGCAACGCGGCATAGCCGTCGCGGAAGGTGGGATAACGCAGGTCGAATCCCAGCGAGCGCAAGCGAGCGTTCGACACGCGCTTGTCGTCGACACGCTCGGAGGATCGACGCGCGGTGATCGGCCGGTCGTCGTCGACGGGCACAGCGACGGCCAACCGCTGCGCGAGCCACCGCACGACGATGCTGCGGCGCGCCGGCTCATCGTCGACCACGTTCACGATCGAGGGTGGATCGGGGTGGGTCACGAGAAATGTGATGGCGCGAGCCGCGTCGTCGACGTAGATGCGGTTCGTGCACGCGTCGCGCGTTGCACCACCGACGCGTTCTTCCCCGGCCCGCACGCGATCGAGGAACCGCGATCGACCTGGTCCGTAGATGCCACCCAGGCGGGCGACCACGTACTCGGCCGATCCGCACGACGCGATCTGTCGCTCGGCGTCGATCATGACGGCGCCGTTGAAGCGCGACGGACTCGTCGGCGCCGACTCGTCGACCGGTTCACCATCGCGTTGGCCGTACACCGCGGTGGTGGACACGAAGACGACACGCCGGGGCAGCAGGGCGCGGTCGCGCAAGGCGGTCAGCACGTTCGTGACCCCGGCTCCGTACACCGAGCGATACGCGGCTTCGTCCGTGCGACCTGGCGCAACGCACACCACCAGCGCATCCGCGCGTGGCCAGGCCACCTGTGCGAGCGCAGCCGGGTCGGTGATGTCGGCCCGGTGACCGACAAGCGGTTTCTTCACCGGACGCTCGCTTCGGCGCAGCGTGTGCACCTGCCACCCGACGTCGACCAATTCGAGCGCCGCCCGGACACCCAGGTCGCCCGCGCCGATGAACACCGCTCGTTTCACCGCACGAGGCTACCGATCCGCCACATCGCGCGAGGACCGCCCGCCGGTGATTGGCGCAGATCGCACAGGCGGCCGGACTACGGTTCGTCCGGACCGACTATTCCCACTTCGACCCGATAGACTCGAACACCAGTTCGTATCCACTCATCTGAGCAACACGGAGCCATGCCCGAACAACTACCGCTGCACCTGTTCGCCCGAGAGATCATCGACACCCCGGTCACGACCGAGATGAGCGATTCGTTCCTCGCGTACTCGCTGTCGGTCATCACCGCCCGAGCCATTCCCGATGTGCGCGACGGGTTGAAGCCGGTGCAACGGCGCATCTTGTACTCGATGCAGCAAATGGGCCTGCGCCCCGACCGCCCGCATCGCAAGTGCGCGCACGTCGTCGGCGACACCATGGCTCGCTTCCATCCCCATGGCGACGGGGCGATCTACGAGACCCTCGTGCGCATGGCCCAATCGTTCGCCCGCAACATCTGTTTCGTCGATCCACAGGGCAACTTCGGTTCGCTCGACGACCCACCCGCGGCCTACCGCTACACCGAGTGCCGGCTGTCCAGCGCCGCGCTCGAGATGTTGAGCGAGCTCGACGAGGAGACCGTCGACCTGAGGCCGACCTACGACGCCGAGACGACCGAGCCGGCGTATCTCCCGGCGATGTTGCCGAATCTGCTCGTCAATGGCACCACCGGCATCGCGGTCGGCATGGCCACGAACATGCCCACGCACAACCTGCGCGAGATCTTCGCGGCCATCGAGCTCGTGCTCACCAAACGGCGGCCCCGGCCCACCATCGACGAGCTGCTCGCTGTGGTACCGGGGCCCGACTTCCCGAGCGGCGGCATCGTCATCGACGAAAGCATC
>JANMVY010000253.1:0-1978 GCA_031393535.1 Actinomycetes bacterium
CTTCAACACAGCGATTCTCGTCGACGGTACGGGCTCGATCGTGCACCGCTATCACAAGGTGCACCTGCCGGGCCACGACGAGTTCGAACCCTGGCGTCGATTCCAGCATCTCGAGAAGCGCTATTTCGACGTCGGTCGCGATGGCTTCACCGTGTGTCGCGCGTTCGGCGGCATTGTGGGCCTGCTCATCTGCAACGACCGTCGGTGGCCCGAATCGTATCGTTCGCTCGGCCTGCAAGGCGTCGAGCTGGTGTGCATCGGCTACAACACACCGATGCACAATCCGCCGGCACCCGATCATGACCGTCTCGGCGACTTCCACAACCATCTCGTGATGCAGGGCGCCGCGTACCAGAACGCCACGTGGGTCGTCGGTGTCGCAAAGGCCGGCGACGAGGAAGGCGTGGCGATGATCGGCGGCAGCTGCATCGTGGCACCCACCGGCGAGATCGTCGCGCTGTGTCATACCGTCGATGACGAGCTCGTCACCGCGGCGTGCGATCTCGACGCGTGCAACAGCTACAAGGCGAGCGTCTTCGACTTCGCCCGGCATCGTGAGCCCGAGGCGTACTGGCGGCTCACCGCACAGAAGGGCGTCAGTCTCCCGCCCGAATGAGCTCGGCGCGATGTACACCGGTGCCGATCACCCCGGCGGCAGCTCACACGCTGAGCTGACCGCGCAGGATGCTCTTTCCGGAGTGCTGCGGTTTGCCGTCGTCCGGTTCGATCGAGACGTCGACGATTGGGAAACTCGTCGGCGCAACGTGTTCGGGAAGTGCACACCGGCCGCTGCCGTGCAACGGCCCGAGTGAGTACATGCCCTTCACGTTCGTGTCGATGATCCACAGTTCTAAAAAGCCCTCGTTCAGCGTCGGCAGATCACGAACCTCGACGTCGAGCGCGAATTCGCCCTCGCCGAGCTGGACAAGGGTCGCGCGGGCTCGACTGGCCACGCCTTCCGGCGACAGACCGTCGTTGGTGAGCGCCACCTCGTCGAGGCGCCGACCACCGGGGCCGCTGTCGCGGGCCACGAACCCGACGAGTCCGATGATTGCCACGACCACGGCGGCGGCCGCTCCGAGCAGGAACGGCAGCCGCAAGGCTCTGCGGTGTACGATGGCCCGCACCGGCGCCAGCGGCGTGTCGGACATCGCCGACGCGGTTTCGGCCATCGCGGGTTGGCCGGCCGCGACGAGCGTTTCGATACCTGCCCACAGGTCGTCGGGCGGCGTGTCGAGATGCGCATCGGCCACTGACAAGCTGCGCGCCAGCATCGCGAGATCGGCATAGTCGCCGGGGAGCGGATCGAACGGCGGGTTCTCGTTCATGTCTCACGCTCCAGGTGACGTCGCATCCGTGCAAGACCTCGTCGAATATCGCTCTTCACGGTACCGATCGGCAGCTTGCAGCGCTCGGCTATCTCGGGGTGGGTGAGCTCTTCGAAGAACGCGAGCTCGATCACCCGTTTCGGTCGTTCGGGGAGCTGCGCTATCGCATCGGCAAGCAAGAGACGATCGGCAAGGGAGTCGACCTCGGCCGATGACACGAGGCTGCGTCGGCCGAGGTCACTGAATCGCTCAGCTGAGGCCGGCGGCTCTGGGCCCGCATGTGATCGATGATCTTGTTCCGGGCGATGCCCACGAGCCACCCGCCCAGGCTGCCTCGGGAAGGGTCGAACTGCCGACGGGCGAACCACCCGGCGACGAACACCTCTCTTGGGTGATGTCCCGGGCGGTCTCGGATCCGAGGCTGCGTCGACACAGCGTGTAGACGAGACCGCCGTGCGTGTCGTACGCACGGCGGAGCGCGTCGCCTTCTCCGGCGACGAACGACGCTTCGAGGTCGTCCACCGCATGGACGTCAGGCACGTGCATGGCCTGACTGTACCGGGCACTCACGACGCCGGCGGCAAGAGCACCTTGTCGATCACATGGATGACGCCGTTGCTCGTCTTGATGTCGGTCTTCGTGACCTTGGT
>JANMVY010000273.1:0-7249 GCA_031393535.1 Actinomycetes bacterium
AGACGGCCGCAAGCTGTCGAAGCGACTGCGCAACTACCCCGATCCCGAAGTCGTCTTCGAGACCATCGGGTCCGACTCGTTGCGTTGGTTCCTCATGGCATCGCCGATCCTGCGCGGCGGCGACCTGCGCATCGACCGCGAAGGTTCGGGCATCAGTGACACGGTGCGCCTGGTCATCAACCCCATCTGGAACGCATACTCGTTCTTCACCCTGTACGCGAACGTCGACACCTACCGCGCGCAGTTCCGCACCGACTCGACCCAGCTGCTCGATCGGTACGTGCTGGCGAAGACACGCGAGCTCGTCGACACCGTCACCGCGCGCATGAACGCATACGACCTCGCGGGCGCGTGCACCGACATCACCGTGTACCTCGACGCGTTGAACAACTGGTACATCCGCCGCTCACGCAATCGGTTCTGGGCACCCGCAGGTGGCGACGACACCGACAAGCGCGACGCCTACGACACCCTTTACACGGTGCTGCACACGCTCACGCGGGTGTGCGCGCCGCTGCTGCCCTTCGTCACCGAGGAGATCTACTGCGGACTCACCGCGACGTCGTCGGTGGCAGACCGGCACAACGCGACATCGGTTCATCTGGCCGACTGGCCCGCCCCCGATTCGCTGCCTGCCGACGCGTCGCTCGTAGCCGCCATGGACCGCGTGCGCGATGTGTGCTCGACCGCGCTGCGCTTGCGCGAAGACGCCGGCTTGCGGGTTCGATTGCCGTTGCAGTCGCTCGTCGTGGCCGGTTCCGACGCAGGTTCACTCGCCGGTCTCGTGCATCTGATCGAGGACGAGGTCAACGTGAAGCACGTCGAGCTCACGAGTGACCTCGGTGCGTATGCCACGTTCATCCTGCGGCCCAACGGCAAAGTGCTCGGCCCGCGCCTCGGCAAGGACATGCAGGCGGTCTTCGCCGCAGCCCGCACGGGCGACTGGCACCGAGGCGACGACAACACGGTCGTCGCGGCCGGTCACGTGCTCGCCGCGGGCGAGTTCGAGCTCGCGCTCGAGTCACCCGACGGCGTCACCGCCGCGGCGCTACGCAGCAACGACGCGGTGATCACCCTCGACATCACGATGACACCCGAGCTCGAGGCCGAAGGTCGCGCCCGCGACGTGATCCGTCTCGTGCAACAGGCCCGCAAGGACGAGGACTTCGTCGTCACCGACCGCATTCGCGTGTGGATCGACGCACCGGCCGCCGCGGCCCGGGCGCTCGCCGTGCACGAGGCGTCGGTGCGAGCCGAGGTGCTCGCACTGACCCTCGTGGTCGGACCGCTGCCCGTGGGCCTTCGGGTGCACAGCGGCCGCGTCGAGAACGACGACGTGCAGATCGCCGTCGAGCTCGCCGCCGGCGACTGAACAGCCGGGTCGCCGCCGGCGAGCCTCGCCCGCTCAGCGTGCGGCCAACCAGCGCCTCGCGTCGGCGAGCAGCTCGACCGATACCGCGTGGGTGGTGTCGTACTCGTGCACGGTGATCGCCGCACCGTTCTCGGCCGCTCTCGCCGCGCCGGCCCGCGAGTAGTCGGCCGGCACGATCTCGTCGCGGGCGGCGAGCTGCCACAGCACAGGCAGGCCGGCAAGCCGGTCGAAGTCGGTGGGGGTACCCCGCCCGATAGGAAGGCCGCCGCACCAGTTCACCATTGCGCCGGGCCGTGTCTGCGCCGGATCGACCGCCAGGGTGAAGGCGAGGATGGCTCCCTGGGAAAACCCGCCGATCACGGTGTCGGCACGATCCACCCCGTAGCGGGCACAAACCCGATCGAGCGTCTCGTCGAGCAGTCGCGCCGCGGCGGGGAACTGCGACGGCTCACGATTCTTCGGCATCGACCACGCAGCGGCGCCGTTGGGCAGCTCGATCGGGCCGCGGGGTGCGACAATGATGAAGCGCCGGTCGGGGTCGACGAGGGTACCGTAGGCCAGCATTTCCTCCGGGTGGTAGCTGTATCCGTGTACCAGGAACAGCACCCGGGCGGGCGAGCGGGGGGCGGCTCTACGAACCCGGCAGCGCAGGGGGGCGTCACGCATCGTCGGCACCGTAGCCCCGGGTTGGGTGCCGCGACTACCACCCTTCGCGTTTCGCGCGGCTGATTCCGTGAGCAGGGTGAACACTCCCCACCACCCTTGTGACGACGAGGTGACGAACCGATGACGACCGCCGTCAACTTTCCCTTGACACATCTGTAATTCCACGGGTGTAATTGGGAACCCCGCGGACCATGATGACCGGTCTGCTGCGCGCTCGGAGGCTTTTGCATGACCGTCACGGACGATCGGATCCACGCCACGACTCCTTCGGCGACGTCCGCGAGCGGAGCGACCACCATGCGGGTCCGCAAGCGCAACGGCGATTTCGAGCCGGTCGACGTGAACAAGATCGTCCGTGCGGTCCAGCGCTGCGCCGAGGGCCTGGCCGGTGTCGAACCGCTCCGGGTGGCCACCCGCACCATCTCGGGGCTGTGCGAAGGCGCCACAACCGAGGAGCTCGACGAGCTCTCCATTCGCACGGCGGCGTCCCTCATCGTCGAGGAGCCGAACTATTCACGGCTCGCCGCCCGCCTGCTCAGCACCTACGTCGACAAAGAGGTGCAGAACCAGGACGTCTACTCGTTCAGCCAGTCGATCGCCCTCGGCCACCGCCTCGGCTTGGTGGCCGACAATGTCGCCGAGCTCGTCGCGCTGAACTTCCGCAAGCTCAACGACGCGATCCTGCCGGACAACAACGCGCGCTTCGAGTTCTTCGGCTTGCGCACCGTGTACGACCGCTACCTGCTGCGCCACCCGAGCGAGCGCAAGGTCATCGAAACCCCGCAGTACTTCTTCCTCCGCGTCGCGTGTGGGCTCGCCCAAGGCCCCGAGGAAGCCATCCGCTTCTACCGGCTCATCGCGTCGCTCGCGTACCTGCCATCGTCGCCCACGCTGTTCAATTCGGGCACCGCGCACCCGCAAATGTCGAGCTGTTACCTGCTCGATTCACCCGAGGATGATCTCGAGTCCATCTACAACCGCTACACCGACGTCGCGAAGCTGTCGAAGTTCGCCGGTGGCATCGGGCTCGCCTATCACCGCATCCGCTCCAAAGGCTCGCTCATCCGGGGCACGAACGGTCTGTCCAACGGCATCATCCCGTGGCTGAAGACCCTCGACTGCTCGGTGGCCGCGGTCAACCAGGGCGGTAGGCGCAAGGGCGCGGCGTGCGTCTATCTCGAGACCTGGCACGCCGACATCGAAGACTTCTTGGAGCTGCGCGACAACACCGGTGACTCCATGCGGCGTGCCCACAACTTGAACATCGCGAACTGGGTCCCCGATCTGTTCATGCAGCGGGTCGAGAAAGACTGGATGTGGTCGCTGTTCGACCCGGCGATCGTGCCGCACCTCACTGACCTGTACGGCGACGAGTTCGAACAGGCCTACCTCGAGGCCGAGGCGGCCGGCATCTACGAAAAGCAGGTTCCGGCGCGCGAGCTCTACAGCCGCATGATGCGCACGCTCGCCCAGACCGGAAACGGCTGGATGACCTTCAAGGACCCGTCGAACAAGCGCTGCAACCAGACCGGCGAATCCGGTCGGGTGGTGCACCTGTCGAACCTGTGCACCGAGATCATCGAAGTCACCGATCAGGACGAGACCGCGGTGTGCAACCTCGGCTCGGTCAACCTGGGTGCCTTCGTGCACGACGGTTCGTTCGATTTCGATCGCCTCGGCGAGGTCGTCCGCACCGCGGTGCCGTTCCTCGACCGGGTCATCGACATCAACTATTACCCCACCGAGGCGGCGGCACGCTCGAACGCGGCGTGGCGCCCGGTCGGCATCGGGCTCATGGGTCTGCAAGACGTGTTCTTCCAGCTACGTCTCGCGTTCGACAGCCCCGAAGCCCGCGAGCTGTCCCAGCGCATCTCCGAGCACATGTACTTCCATGCGCTGTGGGCATCGACCGAACTGGCCGAGCAGGTCGGCCCCCATCCCCGGTTCGCCGAGACCCGCGCCGCGCACGGTCACCTCCAGTTCGACCTCGCCGGCGCGACACCCACCGACGCGCCTCGTTGGCAAGAGCTGCGCGACCGCATCGCGACCCATGGTCTGCGCAACTCGCTCCTGATCGCAATCGCCCCCACGGCCACCATCGCGTCCATCGCCGGCTGCTACGAGTGCATCGAACCGCAGGTGTCGAACCTGTTCAAGCGCGAGACCCTCTCCGGCGAATTCCTCCAGATCAACCGGTACCTCGTGCGTGATCTGCAGCAGTTGGGGTTGTGGAACGAGGAGATGCAGAACAAGGTCAAGCGTTCCGAGGGCTCCGTGCAAAATCTCGAGGGCATCCCGGCCAACTTGGCCGACATCTACCGCACCGCGTGGGAGATCCCGATGCGGTCGCTCATCGACATGGCCGCCGAGCGTGGCGCATTCATCGACCAGAGCCAATCACTCAACCTCTTCATGGAATCGCCCACCATCGGCAAGCTCTCGTCGATGTACCTGCACGCGTGGAAGCAGGGCCTGAAGACCACCTACTACCTACGGTCTCGCCCGGCCACGCGCATCAACCAGACCACGTCTGCGCCCAGCGCACCCACGGCCACGGTCACCAACGCGTCCCCGAAGACGTTCACCGACGCCGAAGCCGTTTCGTGCTCGCTCGAAAACCCTGAGTCCTGCGAAGCCTGCGACTGAGCCGGCTGCTTTTCTTCCTTCCCTGTGTTCGGAGTGACTGTTTCTCATGGCCTTGACTGACCACGCCCACGACCTCACGGACGCATTCGCGACCGCGGGCGTCACCGCTCTCCGTCCCGGCGAATTCGCACCGGCGATCGGAGACACGCCGGCCGCCCGTGCGGTCCCGATCCCGTCTCCGGGCCGGCCGGCGTCGATCCTCGAGCATGGCTTCAACCTCACGTTGCGGCCCATGAAGTACCCGGCCTTCTACGACATGTTCCGCGACGCCATCAAGAACACGTGGACAGTCGAAGAGATCGACTTCTCCGACGACCTCGTCGATCTCGATCGCAAGTTGCTGCCGCCCGAGAAGCACCTCATCAGCCGGTTGGTCGCGTTCTTCGCCACCGGCGACTCCATCGTCGCCAACAACCTGGTGCTCAACCTGTACAAGCACATCAACGCGCCCGAGGCCCGGCTCTACCTCAGCCGACAGCTGTTCGAAGAAGCGCAGCACGTGCAGTTCTATCTGACCTTGCTCGACAACTACATCCCCGATATCGCCGAGCGCGAAGCGGCGTTCGATGCAGTCGAGACCATCCCATCGATCCGCATGAAGGCCGAGTTCTGCTTCAAGTGGATCAACTCCATCAACGAGTTGCACCGCATCGAGACCCCCGAGCAACGCAAGCGGTTCCTGTTGAACCTCATCTGCTTCGCGTCGTGTATCGAGGGACTGTTCTTCTTCGCCGCGTTCGCGTATGTGTACTTTCTGCGCTCGAAGGGCTTGTTGAACGGTCTCGCGGCCGGCACGAACTGGGTCTTTCGTGACGAGTCCATGCACATGAACTTCGCACTGGCCGTGGTCGAGACGGTGCGCGCCGAAGAACCCGAACTGTTCGACGAGGACCTCGCCGCTCAGATCACGGCGATGGTCGAAGAAGCCGTCGATTGCGAGGAGCAGTTCGCCCGCGACCTGCTCGGCCAAGGCGTGCCGGGCATGTCCACCACCGACACCCGCACCTACCTCGAGTTCGTCGCCGACCAGCGCCTCATGCAACTCGGGCTGCCTCGGCGGTACGGGGCGAAGAACCCCTTCGCCTTCATGGAGTTGCAAGACGTGCAGGAGCTCACGAACTTCTTCGAGCGCACCGTCGCGTCGTATCAAAAGGGCGTCGAAGGCGACGTCGCGTTCGACGAGGAGTTCTGACCCCACTCGCATCTGCTCTGCCCACCGAGGCACGCAACGGGGGTCGCACCGACCGGGTGTGGCCCCCTTTGTGTTTTTCGCGGTCGTCGGCGATCTCCGCGCCGCAGGCCTTGCGCACCGCGAGCGAGACCGGTAACCTACAACCATATGGTTGTAGATCAACAGCGAGTGGTGGAGGCGGAGCGGACGGACCTGCTGTTCCATGCGCTCGCCGATGGGACACGGCGGGACATCGTCCGACTGGTGCTGCACGGCGAGCACTCGGTGTCCGACCTGGCTCGGCGTTACCCGATGAGCTTCGCCGCCGTGCAAAAGCACGTCGCCGTCCTCGAACGGGCCGACCTCATCACCAAACACCAACGGGGCCGCGAGCGAATCGTGCGAGGGCGCATCGACGCCGTGCGCGACCTCAACCATCTGCTCGACGAATTCGAGGTCGTCTGGCGTGAGCGCATGCAGCGGTTCGGCGACGTTCTCGCCGAACCCGACGAAGGAGGACAACCATGACCGTGACCGACGTCCACAAGGACCCCATCGCCCTCACCATGACGGTCGCGAGCGAGTGGGAAGCCCCGATCGCCCGCGTGTGGCTGCTTTGGGCCGACCCACGCAAACTCGAGCGCTGGTGGGGTCCGCCCACGTACCCGGCAACCGTGGTCGAACACGACTTTCGTGCGGGCGGGAGGGTCAGCTACTTCATGACCGGCCCCGAGGGCGAGCAGCACCACGGATGGTGGAAGGTCGTCGCCGTCGACGAACCGCGCCGCCTCGACCTCGAGGACGGTTTCGCCAACGCCGAGGGCAACCCCGACGACGCGATGCCGACGACGCAGTTCACCGTCACCTTGACCGAGCTGCCCACTGGTGGCACGCGCATGCTCATCGAAACACGGTTCGCGTCGCGCGAGGCGATGGACCAATTGATCGAGATGGGCATGGAGGAAGGCCTCGCCGCCGCGATGGGCCAGATCGACGCCATCCTCGCGACCGCCTGACCATCCGGTAGATCCGGTACAGCGTCAGCGCCGTCGCGGTCTCACTTGGCTCCGCGCACCCCTGGCGCGGCGCGACACGGGATCGGTCTGGCGACCGGTGAAGTTCGCGAATGGCTCCTGCCGGCTGGTCACACCCGCGCGGTCGTGCCGTTCGGGTAGACGCCGTCAGTCGTGTGTATGGCTCGGCGCGAGGTTGAAGCGCGCCACGGTGTCGCGCTCGAAGTCGATCTGCACGAGGATCGCGGTGTCGTCGCCGATGACGCACGCATCGTGTCCGGGGTCGACGACGAGCGGTTGCGGCGCGGTGAACAACACAGTGCACCCGTCGGGGTACTCGACCTGCATCCGACCCTGCATCAGGAACCCCACGTGTGCGTG
>JANMVY010000295.1:0-5090 GCA_031393535.1 Actinomycetes bacterium
GGGCCAGCAGGTCTTCGCGGGCGAGGCGACCCGGCTCGCCTATGCGAGCGACGAGGCGCAAGAAGGCCGCGACTCGTTCCTCGAAAAGCGCGACCCCGACTGGTCGAGCTTCCCCTGGCACTACTGAGTCGGGCGGCCCGCACGCGGTGCCGGTAGGGTCGGGCCATGACCTCGATCGCCGTGCCGTACTTCTGTGCTCGCCCTCGCGCCGCTTCGGCGGCCGGTGTGTTGTTGTTCATGGAGGGCAACGGCATGTCGCCCCAACTGCTGCGCATCGCGCAGCGGTTCGCGGCCGAGGGGTATCACGTGATCGCCCCTGACGTCTTTCACCGTTTCGGTGGCAGCGATCCCGATCGCGCCATGGCCGAGCGACACATCTTCAAGATGACCGATGACGAGGTGCTCGCCGACATGCGCGAGTGCGTCGGCACGCTGCGTGACTTTGGCTGTACCCGCATCGGAGCCACCGGGTTCTGCATGGGCGGCCGGCTTTCGTACCTGGCCGCGGTCAACGGGCTCGTCGATTGCGCAGCACCGTTCTACGGCGTCAACATGAGCCAGTTGCCCGCCCCGACGTGCCCAGTGGCGATATCCATGGGCGGCCTCGATCAATACGTGCCCGCCGACGACCTGGCCGCGCTCGTCACACGACACGGTGCCGATCTGGTGGTCTACCCCGACGCCGACCATGGGTTCTTCCGCGACGGCTCGCCCGCGTTCCATGCCGACGCGGCAGCCGACGCGTGGCGGCGGGTCATCGCGCTGTTCGCCGCCAACCTTCGCTGAGGAACGACTCACGCGGCTCGCCGCACGGCCGATCGGCTGAACCGGCCCCGCACGCACCCGTGGATCGTAGGTCCGCGCCGCTCGTCAGCGCGCGAGGAGCGCGTTCGTCGCGTCGGCGACCGTGCGCGCGTAGGTACCGGCAGGAAGCGTCCGAAGATCGTCGTTCAACACCTCGACCGACAACACACCGGTGAGGCCGAGCTCTTCGCACGTGTCGAGAAAACTGCCGAGCGGCAGGATTCCGCGGCCCGGCAGCGCGCGGCGATGCAGGGTGTCGTGACGCATGTCGGGCCCCGCCTCGACCGCATCGTCGAGCTGCACGTACCCGAACAACGCCGGATCGAGCGAGCGCAAGTCGTCGAAGGTATCGCCGGTGCGAAAGAAGTGCCAGGTGTCGACGATGACCGCCTGGCGTGGAACGTGCTGCGCGATGTCACCCACGAGGGCGGCCGCCGCACGCAGGGTGCACACCGGGACGAAGGGGCTGTACTCGAACGCGAAGCCGAAGCCGGCGTCGGCCACACGTCGCGCGGCTTCCGCATAGATCGCCCGCGACTCGCGGGAATCGACGACGAGCCGTGATTGGATCCAACGTACATCGAGCTCGCGCGCGAACGTCAAGAACTCGTCGAGCTCGCGAAGGCTTGTTGCCGCGTCGTCACTGATGGTGACCCCACTGAGGTCGTAGGTCGCGAGGCCGCACTCGTCGACGACGGCCCGTAACCCCTGCACCGTGCCGTTGTGGGAATCACGGTACGCACGCAGGCTGAACACGTCGGCGGTCACGAGAGAGAACCCGGCCGCGGCCGCGGCGCACACCTGTTCCTCGAGCGATTCGACGAGGCCGAACATGGGTGAACGGTCGAGCGTGCAGTAGCTGAGGGTCCACGTCATCGACGCGAGCCTACGCGCCGCGTTGGCCTAGTGTCGGGCCCATGCAAGCCACAGGAATCATCTTCGCCGGCCTCGATTGCGACGCGGACAGCATCGACGAATGGAACCGCTGGTACGACCTCGAACATGTGCCGCCGAACGTCTCGATGCCGGGCGTCATGCTCGGTCGACGGTACGTGGCCACCCCCGACCTGCACCGCAGCCGGGTGGTCGACGCGACCTCGGGCTTCGCGCACGGTCGGGGTACATTCCTCACGATCTATACGCTGTGCGGCGATCCGGCGAATGCGTTCGCCGACATGACCGTGCTGCGCGACAAGCTCTACGCCGGCAACCGCATGACCTTCCCTCCCGGGAAGAAAGCCGTGCGCGAGGGAGACGTGCTGGGGCTGCAATGGGCGGTCGCCGATACGTCACGTTCCTGTGTGGCCGAAGATGTGCCTTTCGTCGGCCACACGTCGCTGCTTGTCGTACAACGACGTGGCGAGTCGGCTCTGCGCGCGTGGTACCGCGATACTTGGGCACCGGCAGTGGTCGCGCTCGACGGTGTGCACGGCGTGATGAGCCTGACCTCGGCCACACGCGAAGGCCTCGAGCTTGACGTCGTCTTTCTCGAAGGTGACACCGTCGCGCAGACACGCATCATCCGCGCGGCTGCCCCCCACCACGCCGACGCGACGATCGTGCTCGACGCGCCTTTCGCGTTGATCGATCCACTGCGGTACCCGTTCGCCGACGCCATCCGTGCGTCGTCGCTCCCCGCAATGGTGGGCTGACACCACTTGGCCCCTGCGCAGTGGCCGAGGTCACACGACCAGGTCGCGGGTCACCGCGGCGGGAGTCGTGAATCCACACAATGCGAGGGTTCGTACCGTGTCGGCGGCGAGCTCGGCCAGTACGGCCTGCACACCGGTCGCGCCGTCGGTGGCCAACCCCCAGATCACGGGTCGTCCGATGAGCACCGCGCGGGCGCCGAGTGCGAGGGCCTTCACGATGTCGACCCCCGCGCGTATGCCTCCGTCAACGTAGATCTCCGCGTCAGCGCCAACTGCGTCGACGACCTCGGGCAGTGCTCGGGCCGTGGCGATGCACGTGTCGAGTTGGCGCCCGCCGTGGTTCGACACGGCGATTGCTGCCGCGCCCGCATCGACGGCACGGCGGGCGTCGTCGCCGCGCACCAGGCCCTTCACCACGACCGGCAGACCAGAGCCCCACTGCGCGACGAGCGCGATGTCATCGGGGGTGACCGCGGCGTCGTAGGCGCCGACGATCGACCAGATGTCGAGGTCGTGACCGCGGCGCGGTGCGATGTTCGGCAAGGTCAGCCCGGCCGGAACGTTGAAGCCGTTGCGCTCGTTGCGGAGGTTGCGGGCCGTGACCGGGCTGTCGATCGTGAGCACGAGCGCGGTGTAGCCCGCGGCCACCGCGCGCTCACAGCACTCGCGAGTGACAGAACGATCGGCTTGCATGTACAGCTGCATCCAGCGCGGCGCGTCGGGAGCCACGGCCGCAATGTCTTCGAGCCCGGTGGTGGCCGCCATCGACACCGTGTAGGTGATGCCGGCCTCTGCAGCACCGATGGCGGTGGCACGCTCGCCGTCGGGGTGAAACAGCCGGTGCATCGCAGTCGGTGCGACGATGATCGGCGCGGGCGTCGCAACGCCGAGCAGTGTGGTGGCCGCGGTGACCGACCGTACATCGCGGAGGTAATGAGGGCGCAACGATCGCTCGCACCACGCGTCGCGGTTGGCGGCCACCGTTCGTTCTTCTCCGGCACCGCCCGCCAAGTAGTCGAACCACACCGGGTCGAGACAAGCGCGGGCCGCGGCCTCACGTGCGGAGAGATCCACCGTTCGTGCTCGTTCGTTCGTGACCGGAGAAGGCGGTTACTTGGTGATGTTGTGGTATTTGCCGAGGCGGTAGAGGTTGATCGCGTTGCCGCGCATCAGCTTGTAGATCTCGAGGTCGGTGAGGCCCGCCCGTTGCACGATCTTTGTCGCCACCTCTTTGGTTACCGGGAAGGTCGAATCGGCGTGGGGGTAGTCGACCTCGAATGTGATCTGGTCCATGCCGATGCGGTCGCGGTTTGCCAGCCCGGTCTCGTCGTCGAAGATGCAGAACCAGATGTGGTCCTTGACGTAGGTCGACGGCGGCATCGCGAGCTTCGAGCCGAAGTCGCTCGTTGCCCCCTTGCGCTCTTCCCACAGCTTGTCGGCACGCTCGAGCACGTACGGCGCCCAGCCGACCTGGCCCTCGGAGTACGCGATACGCAGGCTCGGGAAGCGGTCGAACACCCCGGACATGATGTAGTCGACCATTGAGCCCATCGCGTTTTGGAACGTGAGGATGGAGCTGACGATAAACGGCGCGTCGGGTGACGTGGACGGCATTTTCGAGCTCGAACCGATGTGCATGTTCACGACCGTGTCGGTCTCTTCGCAGGCTCGAAAGAACGGCTCCCAGAAACCACCCTTGTCGTGGACCGACGGGAGGCCGAGCGGCACCGGGTTCTCGCTGAAGGCCACGGCGTGGCTGCCCTTGGCGGCGCAACGGCGGATCTCGCTCGCCGCCAGCTCTGCGTCCCACAGCGGGACGATGGTGAGCGGTATCAGCTTGTCCTTGCCCGCGCCAGCGCACCAGACATCGATCATCCAGTCGTTGTACGCCTGCACACAAAGCAGCGCCAAGGTCTTGTCCTGGCGTTCGTGAAAAGCCTGACCACAAAAACGGGGGAGCACGTTCGGGAAGCAGATCGAGGCGTCGGTATGGTTTGCCGCCATGTCCTCGAGGCGTTCCTTCTGCTTGTAGCAGCCCGGCCGGATCTGTTCGAAGGTCACCGGCTCGTTGTCGAGGTTCTCGAAGCCACTCGCCGCCGACAGCTTCGGGAATGGGTAGACGAGGTCGTCGTAGAGCCAGATGTCGCACCAGTCGCCGTCGGGGGCATTGCGCTCGAACGAGAACACACCGCCCGCGAAGTCGAACTTGGCCTTCTCGCGCACGACACGGGGACCGCGGTCGCGATACTCGGCCGGCAAGCGCTCGGTCCACAGCTCCGGCGGCTCGACCACGTGGTCGTCGACCGAGATGATGCGTGGGATCTCCATCACGTACCCCTTTGAACGTTCTGACTGGCCGTCAGCATGCCTGGTCGCAGCACCCATTGCGAGCACACCAGGCGTGACAAAAGGCCTTTCTTGCACCGCTGACCCACCCGACGCGGACGGCGGCAGGATTGCGGCGGCAGGGTGGCCGTGGCTCAGCGGAGTCGGCGCGCTCGGAGATCGGCGAGCAGTGCGTTCGTCGAGCTGTCGTGGCTCGGCGGGGCCGGGTCGACCGCGGTGATCTCCGGCTCGATGCGACGGGCCAGCACCTTGCCCAACTCGACACCCCACTGGTCGAAGCTGTTGACG